>JAIPCS010000012.1 GCA_021738105.1 Sulfuritalea sp. | reverse complement strand
AATCACTGGCGCTTCCTCCCGGCGGCAACCCCCGAACTCGAGCTATCGGCGCGGAATGGCGGGCAAAACTCGGCGATGACAGTACGGCTATCCTGGCAGCGGCGGAGAACTTCTTCCTTCGACAGTTGCTGATCTACACTCTGAACCCGCCGCTGATGGGCTCCGATATGATCGATGAGTTTTTGTTCAACTCCAAACGCGGTTTCTGCGAACACTTCGCCGCCGCATTCGTGTATGCCTTACGTGCCGCCGGGGTACCGGCTCGCGTGGTCGCCGGCTATCAGGGTGGCGAAGTCAACCCGGTGGACGGCTACCTGGTTGTGCGCCAGTTCGATGCCCATGCCTGGACTGAGGCCTGGATTGCGGGCCGCGGTTGGGTGCGAGTTGACCCGACAGCAATTTCGGCACCAAGCCGTATCAACAACAACTTTGCAGCGGCTGTTCCGCCCGGTGACACCTTGCCGTTCCTGGCCCGCGGTGATCTTGCTTGGCTGAAAGAGCTGCGCAACCGCCTGGACGCCGTCACCAATGGCTGGAATCAATGGGTATTGGGCTACAACCCTGAGCGCCAACGTGACTTGCTGGCCAATCTAGGCTTGAAGGAACCCGACTGGCGGAGCATGACGGCTGTGTTATCGGTACTCTGCGGCGGGGTCTTGCTCGCCTTGACGGCCTGGATACTACGCAACCGGTTGCGCGTCGACCCGGCCCTGGCTGCTTGGAGACGCTTCACTGTGCGCTTGGCCAGACATGGAGTTTACTGGCGGAGCTGGGAAGGTCCGCTGGATTTCGCCGAACGCGCAGCAGCCCAACTGCCTGATCATGCCGAAGCGATTCGAGAAATTGCAGCCCTATACGCCCGTCTGCGCTATGGCCCTGCTCAGCGGCCAAGCGAGCTCGCCCACCTCAAGACAAGAATTTCCGCCTTCCATCCATGATTCGCTTGCTCCTGCTGCTGACCCTGCCACTGCTGCACACGCACGTGCACGCCGAGACCTATGCAAAGCGCGAAGATGTCCGGACTTTTGTGCAGGATATGTACGAAAAACATGGGATTGAACCTGAGGTCTTGGGTGCGCTGTTTGATCGAACGGAACCCATCCCTGCTGTGATCAAGGCCATCATGCCGCCCAAAAATCCGGGCGCACGGTCGTGGAACGCTTATCGAGGGCGCTTCATAGAACGCGCGCGTATCACCGCTGGGCGGAAATTTATGCAGGTGTACGCAAAACAACTTGACGCCGCCGAGCAAGATTTTGGTGTCCCTGCCGAGATCATTGCCGCCATCATCGGTATTGAAACGCTGTATGGCAAGCACATGGGCCGCTTTGGTACCTTCGCCGCGCTCACTACGCTGGCTTTTGACTATCCGCCACGGGCAGATCTTTTTCGCCATGAACTTGAAGAATTGTTGCTTCTGGCCCGCGAGGAGGACCGCAATCCACTGACCTACGTCGGATCCTACGCGGGCGCGATCGGATTGCCACAGTTTCTACCATCCTCAAAGCGACGTTTTGCATTGGACGTTGACGGCAATGGAAACGTCGACCTGACATCCAGTCGCGCGGATGCAATTGGCAGTGTGGCCAACTATCTCGCGGCCCACGGTTGGGAACGAGGCGCACCAATCGCCGATACCATTTCCATCTCAGGCAATGGCATTCAGGCACTGATCGATGAGGGGATTGAACCGCGGCTCACTCCTCGAGAAATGGAGCAAACCGGTGTCCATTTCGAAAAAACGATACGCCGCGGAATCCGCCCGGGCGGCACGGCCAAGACACGTCGAAATAGAGTTGCAACTCTGCCAAACCGGCCCGCCGCGCTGATCGATCTGGTGTCACCCAAACTGGCAACCGAGTATCGCCTCGGTTACCGCAACTTTTACGTCATCACACGTTACAACCGAAGCAGCTTCTACGCCGCTGCCGTCATGGATCTGGCGGCGACGCTCAAGAAATCAAAGTAGTGTGTCGGAAGTCAGACCGTCACGCGCGATGCGCTTACGAAGCTTTGACAGAGCCTCCATTTGAATCTGCCTGACCCGTTCCCGCGTCAAACCCAGATCGTTCGCGATAGCATCCAGCGTCGCCGGTTCATGGCCACCCAGACCGTAGCGCCGCTCGACCACCAGACGCTGGCGCTCGGTAAGCTGCGTCACCCAATCGGCCACCAATTCCTCAGCCTCTTGCTGAGCAAGATGTGCAGCAGGATCTTCGGCCGAGTCATCAGCGATCGCGTCGGACACCGACAACCCGGGATCAATCTCGAGTGGCGAATCAAGAGAGGTAGACCGTTCGTTGAGGGCCAGCAAAGCGCGTATTTCGTCGACAGAACGTCCCAGCAAATGCGCCACATCTTCGAGCATGGCACTTGAAGCATCGTTCTGCACACCTCGATTCCGATCAAGCTTGCGCATTGCGCGCAGAACGATATTGAGTTCCTTGATCACGTAGATGGGAAGGCGCACCGTTCGCGATTGATTCATGATCGCGCGCTCAACGTTCTGACGTATCCACCATGTTGCGTAAGTCGAAAAGCGAAACCCGCGCTCGGGGTCAAACTTTTCCAATGCGTGAATCAGACCAAGATTTCCTTCCTCGATCAAGTCGTCGAGTGGAAGCCCGCGATGCTGGTAATGCCTTGCGATGCTGACTACCAATCGCAAGTTGGCCTCTATCATGTGTTGGCGAGCGGCAAAGTCGCCCGCCCGCGATGCGCGCGAAAGGCCAAGCTCCTCGGCTGCCGTCAGCAGCGGCGTGGCACCGATTTCGTGCAAATAGATCTGGGTGATGTCTTCGATGAATCCAGACTCGAAGGAGTCCTCGACCGGTTCGGCTCTTTCTCGCTCTGAAGAACCTGCGTATTCACCCATGACCGATCAGCGCGCAGGTAAATACTTCTGCGGATCGGCTGGTTTGCCCTGCCGTCGAATCTCGAAGTGCAAACGCGGGCTCTCGGCATCTGTACTACCCATTTCTGCAATTTTCTGGCCTTTTGTCACGGTTTGTTTTTCCTTGACCAATATCTTGCTATTGTGGGCATATACCGAAAGAAAGCTGGCGTTATGACGCAGCACCACCAGATTTCCATACCCGCGCAAACCGGCTCCCGCGTATGAAACAACCCCCCCGGATGCCGCGACAACCGGATCCCCTGCCTGACCAGCGATATCAAGTCCCTTGCTTCCTCCCTCTGAGAAAGGAGCAATCAGTTTGCCATTGGCGGGCCAGATCCACTCTACATCGTCCGTTGCGGTGACAGGTTTTTCTGTAGCCGAATTATCCGTTTTGACCTCGGTTTTGGCCTCAGCGGGTGTCCCAGCCTGAGTTCGTTGGCGGGCAACGTTCAGTGCTTCTTCGGAATAGGCGAGCTTGCCGCCTTTGGGTTCACGCTTCAAGCTTCCCGTATTGACTGGAGCGGACACTGCGGCAGACTTGACTTCAACAGGCGCACTCGACTTCACCGGTTTCACCACCGCAACCGGAGCGCCATCTTCCGGCGGTACGACGCGCAGTTGTTGCCCAATCTTCAGCACATTGGGGTTGTCAAGCTTGTTCCAAGCGGCAACATCCTTGTGATCGTAGCCATGATCCAGCGAAATGCTGTAAAGCGTTTCACCTTTTTTTACGGTGTGGTAATCGGCACGTGGCGCAGTCGCTTCAGGCTTGACCGATGGCGATACGACCACTCGATCCACCACAGGTGCCGACACGTTGCTGGCACAGCCGCCCAGCATCAGCAGCAGTAAAACAAGGATCAGGCGCGCAGCGTTCATTCCACTCCCGGCAGTAGCGGCACAAAGCGCACCGCATCAAAACGTGTTTCGACAAAGCCACGGTCAGTGTGTTCAATAAGATTGATCACCTGTTCAGCGCTCCCTAACGGCATCACCAGCCGCCCACCGGGCGCCAATTGAGTCAGCAATGCCTGAGGTGTTTGGGACGCTGCAGCAGCCAGAATGATGGTATCAAATGGTGCGGCTTCGCGCAGCCCAAGATTGCCATCCGCGTGCTTGAGACGAATATGCGACAGCTTTAGCTGCCGCAGCTTGTCCCGCGCCCGGTCCAACAGCGGAGCGATACGTTCCACAGCAAATACCTGCTTTGACAGCACGCCTAGTATTGCTGCCTGATATCCGCAACCCGCGCCAATCTCGAGCGTCTTGCCCAACTCACGACCTTCAATCAATAGTTCGATCATGCGCGCCACGACATAGGGCTGGGATATGGTTTGACCAAAACCCAGGGGCAAGGCCGTGTCATCGTAGGCTCTGTTAGCCAGGGCCTGCTCGATAAAAATGTGCCGTGGCACCACTCCCATCGCGTGCAATACGCGAGCATCGCGGATTCCCTGCTCTCGCAGACGTTCGACCATGCGCGCACGGGTGCGCTGTGACGTCATTCCGATACCGGTGAGCGTCGCGGAATTCACGTGTTTGGATGGAGCCAGCTTCGCACGTTGGCAACCTGTTCCGAATGCGTAAGATCAATTTGCAATGGCGTAACAGACACCCAATTATTTTCAACCGCATGAAAATCCGTGCCTTCTCCCGCATCAGCGGCCGGCCCGGCGGCACCGATCCAGTACACGGTTTCACCGCGCGGGCTGATTGACTTCACCGCCGGCTCTGCCTTGTGGCGACGGCCCAGTCGCGTAACCTTGACGCCGAGCAGATCCTCATAGGGAATGTCCGGTACATTGACATTCAACAGTACCGGTTCTGCAAACGGCGACTGGATGAAACGCTGAACCAATTCGTGGGCTACGCGCCCTGCTGTTGCGAAATGCTTTCCTTCGTAGCTGTTGAGCGAGATTGCAATCGCCGGCAACCCGAGCAGATATCCCTCGGTAGCGGCCGCCACCGTACCTGAATATATCGTGTCGTCACCCATGTTGGCACCAAGATTGATTCCCGATACCACCATATCCACCTGATGCTCAAGCGCGCCGGTCACCGCCAGATGGACACAATCAGTGGGCGTGCCACTAACAAACATGAAACCATTCGCCGCGTGGCGCAAATAGAGTGGCCGGTCAAGTGTAAGTGAGTTGCTCGCCCCGCTGCGGTTGCGTTCGGGCGCCACTACGGTGATATCGCCAAGGTCGGCAAGGCTGGTCGCAAGTTGGGTGAGTCCCGGCGCGAAATAGCCGTCATCGTTACTGAGCAGGATACGCATGGGAGTCGGAGCCAGGGAATCAAAAATCTGGAACATATTTTAGCCCATCGTGACCCGCCACCGATGACCTGAACAGAACGGGACTAAGCCGTCACCCCGCTTTCTTTGACAAGTCAGAGCAAGCCGCCAGCCACAAGGTAGGATTACGCATAATGAAAATAGTCCTGCACGAGTCCGCCTCGAATATCCCCGAATCCGACTGGGCACAACTGGAACACGGTGACGATCCCTTCGTCAGCCGGGTCTTTCTCGGCACTGCCGAAAAAGTCGGCGCTGGTGGGACGGCGATGGGCTGGCAGGCACAGCACCTGGCGCTATATGACGGCAACCAACTGCGCGGCCTGTTGCCACTCTATTTGCGCACCCACTCCTTCGGCGATTTCTCCAGGGATTGGAACTGGGCATCCGCCTGGCAGCGCGCCGGGTTGAACTACTATCCGAAGCTGGTCAGCGGCATACCCTACACGCCGTCACCCGGTCCGCGCCTGCTGGTACAAACCGGAATCGAGCGCGAACCGGTAGTGAGCTACCTGGTCGAAGCGGCTAAAGAGACAGCGCACCAGTTCGGCGCATCCTCGTGGCAGTGCCTGTTTGTGGAAGAGCGTGATCGGGCACAACTGGCTGGGGCGGGCCTGCTGATGAGGCGTGGCGTGCAGTTCCACTGGTTCAATCGAGGCTATCGCGACTTTGATGACTTTCTCGCTGGCTTTACGGCTGACAAGCGCAAAAAGCTCAAGCGTGAGCGACGTCTGGTAAGCGAATCAGGATTGAGACTGGAAGTCCTGCACGGCAATGAAATCGATGCGCAGCTCTGGCACATCATTCATCGTCAATATCGTGACACCTTCGCCCGTTACGGAAATCATCCCGCATTCCCCGTGGAGTTTTTTATTGAAGTGGGTGCCCTGCTGGGTAAGCGTCTGGTGGTATTTATCGCCTTTCGCGACAAAACTCCGGTGGCCTCAGCCATTTGCTACCGCGATGCCGAAACGCTGTTCGGACGTCATTGGGGTGCGTCAACCGACATTCCCGGTCTGCATTTCGAACTCTGTTACTACCAGGGTATCGAGTATTGCATTCGGAATGGTTTACAAGGCTTCGAACCGGGAGCACAAGGTGAACACAAACTCGCCCGCGGCTTCGAACCCGTCGCGACGTGGTCTTCGTTCTGGATCGCCCATCCGGAAATGCGTCGCGCTGTTGCGGATTTTCTATTGCGCGAAGACTCGGCTATGCAAGATTATGAAGCCGAAACGACAGCCCATCTTCCATTCAAACTTCCTGCTTGAATAGATCCTGACCAAAGTGCCCGCGTGCTTCGTACCGGACTTGACGCCCGAAGCCCCACAAGCGGGTATTGATGGACAAGGTTTGGGATTCGGTCAGTGATTTCCGGAGGCTATCGCAAACATGCGCTCGTTGCGTGTTTTCCTGGCCTCCTCGACAGTCAACCCAACCAGACTTTCCGGAGGCAGTGGCACGTCCCAGTGCTGCTGGAACAAGTCCATGTCTTCGCCGGTATCCAGGTGTGCTCTGTAGACCTTTTCCTGCCAGGCCGGTGCGTCGGGGAGTGCCACTAGTTCAACGGATTCGATGCGCATTGGTGTTTCCTCTCGCGGTTCAGGTTTTTCAACATGCTGCACCCTGGATCGCCATGCTGTAATCCTGAAGTTGGCGGGGAATCCCCTTTTGTTTCGACTTCACTTCTGTTTCAGAGCAGTATTTACGTCAGCGCCCGGCCAAAATCTCCCACTAAAGGAAATTATCGTCACTTGTCCAGTCGCGCCTCGGCAATGAGTCTGGACTGGCTGCGGGCTTTCGCCGAATTCATCTCGGATACGCCGCGACCGAAGGCATCACGCGCCTCAGGCGTTTTCCGAGTCGCCTGAATGCTGCGAATGCAACGCCAGCGCTTGCCGGCCTTGGTTTCAATTTGCCGCATTTCCCCAATGGGATGATGCGCCCCGCAGTGATAGCAATATTTCGTTGAACTTGTCATAAATAGATGTTGCTCCCGAAAACGCGGCTACCCAAAAAGGCACCGATGTAAAAAATAAAGCCGTTAGTGCTTGATCTCACTAACGGCTTTGGTATTTCTGGTCGGGGCGAAAGGATTCGAACCTTCGACCCCTTGCACCCCATGCAAGTGCGCTACCAGGCTGCGCCACGCCCCGACAGGCCGAATTATAACAAGGAAACCACCGCAAACGCCCTGCATGCAGGGAATTCCGCGACCTTTAGGAGTTTCAGGCAGCCCGCAAAAACTCGATAATGGATCGAAGTTCAGCACGCAACGAAGCCTGGCCTCCATCGCGTAAAGTCTCTGGTGCATCATGAAGCTTGCCCGGCCCGTCTTCAAGTCGGTTGCGCGCACCGCTGATGGTGAAACCTTCCTGATACAACAGTTCGCGAATTCGCCGGACCAGCAGAACTTCGTGGTGTTGATAGTAGCGCCGATTTCCACGCCGTTTGACGGGTCGCAGTTGCGTAAACTCCTGCTCCCAATAGCGTAGTACGTGCGGTTTGACACCGCACAACTCGCTGACTTCACCAATTGTGAAGTAGCGCTTGGCGGGAATCGGAGGAAGTTCTTCCCTGTTATTGCTGGGTGCTGCCACGCGGGAAAGCCTCTACCGCCGCCTTGAGCTTCTGGCTGGCGTGGAAGGTGACAACTCGGCGAGCGGTAATCGGAATTTCCTCACCAGTTTTAGGATTCCGTCCAGGACGTTGCGGCTTCTCGCGCAACTGAAAGTTTCCGAATCCTGAGAGTTTGACACTGTCCCCCTTCTCAAGGGCAAGTCGTACCTCGTCAAAAAAGGCTTCAACCATGTCTTTGGCTTCACGTTTATTGAGGCCAACCTTTTCGAACAGCAAATCAGCGAGTTCCGCCTTGGTCAGTGTCATAGCAGCTCCAGCAGCATTAAGTCCTCAAGGACGCATTGAAGTCACGGATAGCAATCGCAAGCAAATCTGCGACCATCGCCTCGACTTCAGCTTCCTCGAGAGTACGTTGGGTATCTTGCATAACTATACGAAAGGCAAGGCTCTTTTCATTTTCCGGCAACCCTTTGCCCTGATACACGTCAAACAAAACAACATCCCTGACGTTGGCTGGGGAAGCAGCTTGCAAGGCAGCCAGAAGCGGCGCCAGCGTCTGGCTCTTGGGAACGACGAGAGCCAGATCACGAATCACTGCAGGAAAGCGGGAAACCTCTGTGTAGCCTGGCACCGATGTCATCATCAGGTCTTCCAATTCCAACTCGAAGACAACAGGAGCAGTGCCAAGCTCATACTTCTGCAACCAGCGCGGGTGAAGTTCTCCGAGCACTCCGACCGATCGACCTTCCAGACTGACAGTGGCGCAGCGCCCTGGATGCATCGAAGGATGCTCGGATTTGACGAACTCCAGCAGACGCGGCGCAAACAATGCCTCGACATCAGCTTTGACATCATAGAAATCAACGCGAGTCGCCGACGCACCCCATTGCTCAGGCAGGGCCGAACCGGAGGCCATGCCGGCTAGTCGCATGGGTTGATAGAAACCCGTGACCGGACCGGAAGTCGAGTCACGCTGGAAACAACGACCGATCTCGAAAACGCGAACACGCTCTGCCTGCCGCCGGCGATTCGCTACCAGCGTACCAATCAGGCCACCGATCAAGGAAGATCTCATGACGCCGATCTGGCTGGCGATCGGATTGGCTAATGCGATGGGGGTCATGTTTGCAGCAAAATCCGCTTCCCAGGCAGCTTCGACAAAACTGAAGGTGACCACTTCATGATAGTCGCGCGCAGCAACCAGACGGCGTAAAGCCATCGGAGTACGGGTGGTTTCAGTGACTGGCATCATCGACATCTGCGCCACCGGTGGAGGCGAAGGTATATTGTCGTAGCCGTAAACCCGGGCTAATTCCTCAATCAGGTCTTCCTCGATTTCTATATCAAATCGAAAGCTGGGTGGCGTAACAAAAAAGTTGTCGCCCTGTCGCGCAACAGAGAGCCCCAGTCCCTTGAGAATCTTTTCAATACGATCCGCGGTCAGATCAATCCCGAGCACCTTTGCAGCCCTGTCACTGCGAAGCCTGACTGGCTTGCGTTCAGGCAGATGGGAACTGGAAACCGCTTCGACGATCGGTCCTGGCTGCCCACCACAGATTTCCACAATCAATTGTGTCGCCCGCTCAATTGCATCTCGTGCAAGCTCGAAGTCGACACCGCGTTCGTACCGATGGGACGCATCCGATGAAAATCCGAAACTGCGCGCCTTGCCTGCGACCGCCGCAGGGGGAAAGAAAGCACCCTCAAGAAACAAATCCGTCGTTGCGTCAGTAATACCGGAATTCTCACCACCCATGATCCCGGCCATCGCCAACGCACGAACATCATCTGCAATCAATGCCGTATTCAACTCCGGTTCGACGGTTTGCTCGTTCAGAAGCAGCAGTTTCTCACCCGCAGCAGGGTAGCGAACATGGATAGAGCCGCTTAGCTTGGTGTTGTCGAAGGCATGAAGCGGCTGACCCAATTCGAGCATTACATAGTTGGTCACGTCGACCAGCGCCGAGATCGAACGAATTCCGCTGCGCTCAATGCGGCGTCTGATCCATTCCGGCGTCGGTGCCCGCGCATCGAGGCCTCTCACAATTCGACCGCAGTAGCGCGAACAGGCGTCAGGCGCGTCCAGCAATATCTGACGTTGATCCTGAATCACCGCAGCAACAGGCTCTATTTCTGGCTGTTCCAACCGGGCTCCAGTCAACGCAGACAACTCTCGGGCAATGCCCTTAAGCGAAAGGCAATCCGCACGATTGGGTGTCAGCTTGAGAGTAATCAGACGGTCGTCGAGATCGAGATAGCTCCGGATGTCGCCGCCGATGGGCGCATCTTCCGACAATGCCAACAGCCCGCCATGGTCGTCTGAAAGTCCCAACTCGCGGGACGAGCACAACATCCCGAAGCTCTCGGTACCCCTGACTTTCGCCTTTTTGATCTGCATACCAGGCAGGGTGGCACCTACCAGTGCACAAGGGACCTTCATGCCGACAGCGACATTAGGGGCGCCGCAGACAATTTGCAGATTATCTTCGGATACCTGTCGACCCGCGTCAACGCGACAAACATTCAGCTTGTCCGCGTTTGGGTGTTTTTCGACAGAAAGTACTTTTGCGACTACAACGCCTGAAAACTCAGGCGCGACCGGTTGAACTTCTTCGACTTCGAGACCAGCCATGGTCAGCAGATGACAAAGCTCATCGCTCGAAAGGGATGGATTGCACAGACTACGAAGCCAGGATTCAGAAAATTGCATATCAGATGAATTGCTTCAGAAAACGCAAATCGCCCTCGAAGAACAGGCGCAAGTCGTTGATGCCATAGCGCAGCATGGTCAGCCGGTCCGGCCCCATGCCGAAAGCAAAACCGGTGTATTTTTCGGGATCAAACCCGCCAAAACGCAGTACGTTGGGATGAACCATGCCGCAGCCGGCAATTTCCAGCCAACGGCCTTCCAGCGAACCGCCCATGAATGCCACATCGATTTCCGCCGATGGTTCAGTAAATGGGAAAAACGATGGACGGAAGCGTACCTTCAGATCTTCCGACTCAAAGAAGCGTCGCAGAAAGTCCGCTACCACTCCCTTGAGATCGGCAAAGCTTACGTGCTCTCCCACCCAGAGGCCTTCGACTTGATGGAACATCGGTGAATGTGTGGCATCGGAATCCACGCGATAGACCCGACCAGGACAGATTACACGCAGCTCCGGCAACGTTGCCAGATGTTTGTAGCGTTCGGTATGCGCCAACATCGACCGGATCTGGACAGGGCTGGTGTGCGTGCGCAATAGCACGTCATCCTGCACTTTGCCGTCCTCACCGAGTAAATAGAAGGTGTCATGCATTGAACGTGCAGGGTGATTCTCGGGCGTATTGAGGGCGGTAAAGTTGTGCCAATCGGTCTCAATTTCCGGCCCGTCAGCAACTTCGAAACCAATCGATCGGAAAAGCTGCTCGATTCGATCGAGGCTGACGATTACCGGATGCAGACTTCCGCGTGACCGTCCACGCCCAGGCAGGGTGACATCCAGCGCCTCGGTAGCCAACTGGGCCTCCAGCAAGGCATTCTTGAGAATGTCTCGCCGTGCCGCCAACGCCGACTCTATACGCCCTTTGGCGAGATTAATCTGAGCACCAGCGCTCTTGCGCTCTTCCGCCGGAAGTTTGCCAAGTCCTTTAAGCTGAGCGGTAAGCAGGCCTTCTTTGCCCAGATAACGTGCTTTAGCGTCTTCCAATTTGGCCGACTCTGTCGCAGCGGCAAAATCAGAAATTGCGGAGGCTACAAGTTCTTCCAGCTTATTCATTGATCACGGTGTTACAGGACAAAACGTGTTTTCAGGAAAGTTGTCACAAGGATCACCAGCACCAAATACGACATCCATAATCAAAAAAGGAGGCCCCAACAGCTCTTGGGCCTCCTTCCTGGGAGCAGCCGAACTCAGGCAGTGAGCTTGGCCTTGGCCTGCTCAGCCAAGGCGGCAAATGCCGGCTTGTCAAACACCGCGAGATCCGCCAGAACCTTGCGATCGACTTCAATCGAAGCCTTCTTCAAACCATTCATGAATGTACTGTATTTCATTCCCAGCTCACGAGCGGCCGCATTGATACGGGCGATCCAGAGCACTCTAAACTGACGCTTCCGCTGGCGACGATCGCGATAGGCATACTGCCCGGCCTTCATCACCGCTTCTTTGGCGACCCGGTAAACCCTGCTGCGACGACCGCGGTAACCCTTGGCCTGATCAAGAACCTTCTTGTGGCGCGCGCGCGCCGTTACACCACGTTTAACTCTTGGCATGGTGTCTCTCCTTAACCGTTGGGCAGCATGGCGCGCACGGACTTGCTGTCCGCAGCGTGCACGGTGTGCACACCGCGCAACTGGCGCTTGCTCTTGGTGGTTTTCTTGGTGAGGATGTGGCGCTTGAAGGCGCTTCCCCGCTTGATGCCGCCCGAAGCGCGAATTACAAAACGCTTCTTGGCACCGCTCTTGGTCTTCATCTTCGGCATCGAAGATTCTCCCTATTACATGGCTACCAGGTGATTCCCGCCTCGGGAATGCTTGATGACCCGCAACCACTTCTTTTATCCGCGTGCATTACACACGCGGGACAAATTCTTTTGTTGCCTAATGCGGCTTTTTCTTGGAAGCCGCCAGCACCATGATCAACTGTCGCCCTTCCATTTTTGGCCACTGCTCTACCATCGCTTGTTGCTCAAGATCCAGCTTGATTCTTTCAAGCATGCGCATGCCAATTTCTTGATGCGCCATTTCACGTCCGCGAAAACGCAGAGTAATTTTCGCCTTGTCGCCCTCACTCAGGAACTTGATCACATTCCGCAACTTGATCTGGTAATCGTTTTCGTCCGTGCCGGGTCGAAACTTGACTTCTTTGACCACTACCTGCTTCTGTTTCTGCTTGGCCTCATGCTGGCGCTTGGCTTCCTGGTACTTGAACTTGCCAACATCCATGATCTTGCAAACGGGCGGTACAGCCGTAGGAGCAATTTCCACCAAATCCACACCGGCCTCGTCGGCCAGCGCCAGCGCTTCGCGAATCGGGACTACGCCCAGTTGCTCTCCGTTCTCCCCGACCAATCGGACTTCGGGGGTGGTGATCTCTTCATTGAGACGCTGCGACTTTTCCTGAGCGATGGTTCATATCTCCAAAAAATTAAAAGAATCAGACTTCTGCGCTTCTGTTGCACTGTTCGTGCAGCAGACGCTCAATCAAGGTCTGGGGGGACATCTGCCCGAGATCCAGATTACCTCGGGCACGTAACGCGACCAACCCTGCGGCCTTTTCCTTGTCGCCTACAACAATAATATAGGGCCGCTTCAACAAGCTATGTTCGCGTATTTTATAGTTTATTTTCTCGCCACGCAAATCGCTCTCGACCCGCAGACCGGCATCGCGCAGCATTTTCGCCACACTTTCTGCGTATTCCGATTGCGCCTCGGAAATATTCATGACCACTACCTGTACAGGTGCAAGCCAGAGCGGAAAGGCCCCCGCGTGATTTTCGACCAGAATCCCGATAAATCGCTCGAGTGATCCAAGAATCGCCCGATGCAGCATCACCGGTGTATGGCGGCTATTGTCTTCGCCGACAAATTCCGCACCAAGCAGACCCGGCATCGAGAAATCTACCTGCATGGTGCCGCATTGCCAGGAACGACCAATGGCATCCTTTATGTGGAACTCGATCTTCGGTCCGTAAAATGCACCCTCTCCCGGCAGTTCGTCCCAGGTCAAACCGCTTGCAGCCATCCCGGCTCTAAGCGCTTCCTCAGCCTTGTCCCACAGCGCATCTTCACCGACCCGACCTTCCGGACGCAACGCAAGCTTGACTACAAGTTCCTTGAAGCCGAAATCGCCATAAACCTTTCGCACCAAGTCGTTGAAAGCCGTCACCTCGGCC
This sequence comes from Sulfuritalea sp., assembly GCA_021738105.1. Next base: position 13,844 of record JAIPCS010000012.1, on the reverse strand, counting down.
TGAATCTGGGTATCGGTGCAAAAGATATGCCCGTCGTCCTGGGTAAAGCCGCGTACACGCATCACGCCATGCAAGGCACCCGAAGGCTCGTTGCGGTGACAGGAACCGAACTCGCCATAACGCAGCGGCAGATCCCGATAGGAGCGCACGTCGGTATTGAATATCTGAACATGGCCCGGGCAGTTCATCGGCTTCACCGCGTAATCACGATTCTCCGAAGCTGTCGTAAACATGTGTTGATGGTAGTGCTCCCAATGGCCTGAGCGTTCCCACAAACTCCGATCAAGAATTTGCGGGCAGCGCACTTCCTGATAACCATTCTCGCGATAGATACGTCGCATGTATTGCTCGACTTCCTGCCAGATAGTCCATCCGTGTGGATGCCAGAACACCAGTCCGGGAGCCTCTTCCTGAAGGTGGAAGAGATCAAGTTGCCGCCCCAACTTGCGGTGATCACGCTTCTCGGCTTCCTCCAGCATGTGAAGATAACTTGCCAGTTCCTCCTTTTTTGCCCAGGCGGTTCCGTAGATACGCTGCAGTTGTTCGTTCTTCTGGTCGCCACGCCAGTAGGCGCCGGCGACCTTCATCAGCTTGAATACCTTTAGCTTGCCTGTAGACGGCACATGAGGGCCGCGGCAAAGGTCGATGAAATCGCCTTCACGGTATAGCGAAACATCCTCACCCTGAGGGATAGCCGCAATGAGTTCCGCCTTGTAGTGCTCACCGATGGACTTGAAAAAATTCACCGCCTTGTCTCGCGACCAGACTTCACGCGTCACAGGCAAGTCTTTCTTCGCCAGTTCTGCCATGCGCTTTTCGATCGCCTCAAAATCATCAGGAGTGAATGGGCGCTTGCATGCGAAATCGTAGTAAAAGCCGTTTTCGATTACCGGACCTATGGTTACCTGTGCCTCGGGAAACAGTTCTTTGACCGCATAGGCCAGCAGATGCGAAGTCGAATGGCGAATAATTTCAAGGCCATCGGCATCCTTATCGGTAACGATCGCTACATCGGCGTCATTCTCGATGAGAAATGTGGTATCGACCAAAACACTATTGACGCGTCCGGCAAGCGCCGCCTTGGCCAGACCTGCACCGATCGACGCAGCGACTTCAGCCACCGTCAGCGATTGCGGGTATTCGCGTTTCGATCCATCAGGCAGGGTTATGACCGGCATATCACTTGCTCCAGAAAAGCAACAGGGCGCACGGTCCACGCGAAATTCGCACGATGCGCCCTGCTAACCAAATTATGTTGAAATTTTATCACAGCGCCTGCTTCGCTTGCGGCATGATTAAGGCATTCAGGCCAGCTAAGGGAGGTGAATGGTGGACATTGACGGGTTCATGAATAAGTACAAACAGGCTTGGGAAAGTAGCGACGAAAACCAGTTGGCGGCACTATTTGCTCCAGAAGGTATCTATCGCAACACCCCTTTTGCCAATCAGCAGGGTCACGATGCGATCAAGCTGTATTGGCAGCGCACCAAACTTCAAACCGACATTCTTCTCACTTATGAGGTGCTTGAGCGTCATCCCGGAGGCGGTATTGCTCATTGGCACACGACCTATCAGGTGACTTCCGAAGAAATGTTCAAGATGTGGGCAGCCTCAACCGGGACCAACATGCTTGCGCGCAAGCCCGACGATCCGCTGCCACGTCTGGCGCTAGACGGTATCGCTATTGCCGAATTCGACGCCAATGGACTTTGCAGTGAGCTTCGCCTCTGGTGGCACAGCCGGATTGACGACTGATCAAACTCCCTCCCGAATACTGTCGCTGCTCCGAGTCCAGTCAATAAAGAAAAAAGGCCGCAGGAAAAATCCTGCGGCCTTTTTTTGTGTTGGTAGGCGCGATTGGACTCGAACCAACGACCCCCACCATGTCAAGGTGGTGCTCTAACCAGCTGAGCTACGCGCCTGCTACTTTCAAAAGAGGCGCGAATTCTACCTGAATCGCGCCCTTGGTCAAACTGTTTCCACATAGGGAAAAAGCTAGTCTGCCCCCCTGCGCCGAGATATCAGCCTCAACCCTCGCCTTGATCGCTTTAGATGCCCGTGTCGTCCGGATTGCGAAAAAGATCCCTGAGTCGGTCGCTGATTGGCATTTTCAAATTGATACTGTTCGGCGGAATCGGCGACATGAACCACTTGTTGTAGAGCTTTTCCATTTCTCCACTTTTCATCATTTTTATCAAGGCCCCATCGACCAGCTTTTTGAATTTCGGATCGTCACGGCGGAACACGATGCTATAGGGCTCCAAACCGAAGTTCTCATCCATGAGTTTCACTTGGTCGCTCTGCGCCGAGTTCGCCACCACGCCAGCGAGAAGTGCGTCATCCAGCACAAAAGCGTCTGCCTCACCGGATACGACCATCGCCAGCGCTTCCGAGTGCGTCCTGGCTGTCTTGGCTAGTGAAGACGCATTGTAGGTCGCCAAAACTCTATTAACGACACGGGTATTCGTCGTTCCGGATACCGTTACCACGACCTTGCCATCGAGATCACCTATCCGGTCAATCCCTGAATCCTTTCGCGTCACCGCCTTGACGCCGGAAACAAAAGTCGTCACGCCAAACGCCATGCTCTGCTGGCGAATCTTGGTATTGGTAGCCGAGCCACACTCAAGATCAATATTGCCCACATGCAGCATCCAAAAACGATTCGCACTGGTGAGGGGCACCAGGACGACCGGCAACGCCGGATCACCAAGCTCTGCCCTGACCGCGTCGACTACACGTTTGCACAAATCAATGGAATAGCCAACGACCTCTTTCCCGAAAAAATAGGAGAAAGGCACTGAAGCTTCATGGTGCCCTACATAGATCGCACCGTACGCGCGAATCTTGTCGAGTGTCGAGTTATCGAAATCCTTCGAATTTGCAGTCGATAGGGGCATCGATAGCAGAATCAGGACATAGACAAGCCGCTGCCAGGTCAGAGCGTTCACTTTCCTTTCTTTCGCTCGATGGCAGTTCATTCGGAAACAGGCCGGCTTGTCTCGCGCTGAATCAGCCATTGCCCACCGACCCTAATCCAGTGCAAGGTCTTCAGAGTATGGTCGCTATAGATATCGGAACTGTAATCCTGCTCGAATTCGACGACAAAAACGTCATTCGACACATTGGCCACTTTAATGTTGCTGATCTGAACCTTTACCGATGCGGGCTTGGTAAGCCGTTGCTTCCGCTGCTCGACCCAATGGCGCCGACTTGTTCCATCTGTTGGCACAAAGTCTGGCGCGTAAAACTCGAGATATTCCGCGATGGACTTTGCCGACCAGGCTGCGGCCCATGCCTTTACCCGCTCGGTCAGCATCTTTTCCCGTGCTGCCGTCGGCCTTGGGGAGTCAGCTGACCCTGACGAATCGCCGTCCATCGCCACGTTTGCGTTTGCCTCGGATTTCAGTGGAGCCACAACAGAAGGTTTTTGTACAACAGGAGCCGCAGGCGCAGCAGATGGCAGCGGCGACTTTGTTGGCGCACCTCCAGTTGCTGCGACGGGGCCGGCGACCGATTGAGTCTTCAGCATCGCCAGCGCCCGTGCGTTCAGCTCCTCAAGATCAACAAGATAGCTCTTGGGCGCCTCCGGAGGACAGATTTCGGATTCGGCAATGGTCGCGAACTCGCTTGCATCAGGCTTGTCCTGCTCATCTATGCGTTTCAAACCCAGATATTCCAGCAGGTGCCCGATTCCTGCCTGGGTACGAAAATACGCAAGCGCCAGATCCACGTCCGAGTTGACTTGCGTGCGGCGCGCATTGAGCAGTTCGTTCTCGGTATCCAGCAAATCGAGCAACGAGCGCTGTCCGATATTGAACTGAGCCTTGTAAGCTTCCCGTGTTTTTTCAATGGAACTGACTTGAACAGCGAGATTGGATAGTTGAGCTCTCAATCGCAATACGTCGTTGTAGGCAATGGAAAGTGTTTGCCGCGTATCGCGACAGGATTTATCGCGAAGATCCTTGGCCAGACTCTTGCGTTCCGCAAAAACCCGCTGCCGGGCTGCATCGGCGCCGCCATTGAACAGGTTGTAGCTGAGTACGATCTCGGCCACGTTATTCTCACGCGCACCGCCCGCCCCTAGATAATTTCCACTATTTTCGCTGCGCATACGAAAATCGAGTTTGGGATGAAAAGCGCCTCGGCGCACTTCGAGATCGTAGTGCGCCGATTCAACATTCTCCATAGCCGCACGCAGTGCCGGATTTTGCTTGAAGGCAAGCGTCAAGGCATCCTGCTCGCTGCCCGGAAATTCTTTTGCCAGCCTCGCTGGCCCGAACATCACGGGTGGCGGCCTGTCTCCGACAAGCCGCAAATAGCGAGCCATGACATCGTGCAGATTGGCCGCCTCGGTATTCAGGTTCAGCTCTGCCAGCGCAACCCGGCTCGCCGCGTGCTCTACATCCACCCGCCGCCCGGCACCAGACTGAGCGCGAAGCAATAGTTGCTCATAGCTGGAGCGATGCTCAACGTAATTGTTCTCGGCCAGAAAAACTAACAGGCGATAGCGAATCACATCGTAATAGGCGCGCGCCGCTTCCAGGGCAGCGTTTTCGGCGGCATCAAGCAATTCGAAGTAGCGCGTCAGCCGTGCCTTGTCCAGACGCTTGATATCGCTAGTCGTGGCGAAGCCATCGTAGAGAATCTGGTTCAAGGTGAGCGTATAACCTCCACGGGAATAGTCTCGGTCCGTGGAACCCGGTTGTTTGAGCGTCTCCCGACCGACACCGGTACTGAAATCAATCTTTGGATACTGCCCAGCGCGCGCCACATCGACTTCTCCGCCGGCGGCCTTGAATGCGTGCCACTTCGACAGAACTTCTGGATTGGTCAGAACAACCTTCTGAGCAACCTCCTTGAGTGTTAAATGGGCAGCCGCAGACACTTCGCCACCGCGCAGGCAAAGCGAAAGCAATGCTATCCACAGCAAAAAAGCCGGCCGCAACACCCCCATTCGCGATATCCCGTCGAAACCTATGGTCAAGGCATGCGATTATAGTGGCTGACCCCCTCCTCAAATTGTCACGATCTTTACTGTCAATCCGTCCTATTTCATGCTATTGCCCCGTTACCGACAAGTTTTGAGATACCTGCTGCTGGCGATCTCGGTGTCGGTGACGTGGGCGTTCGATTTCGAGCACTTGGAGCGGCAACTCATCAAACGCTTTGGCACCACCCAGCTTCCGGCACTGCGCGATTGGCAAAAGACACTGTCCAAGGCAAAGTCCGAGCCTGAAATACTCAAACTTGAAAGAATCAATAATTTTGTCAATCAGCATGTCGCGTTTGAAGATGATATCGATATCTGGAATCAGAGTGACTACTGGGCAACACCGCTGGAAACCATTGGACGTGGGCGCGGCGACTGCGAGGACTTCGCAATCATCAAGTATTACTCGCTTCATGACGCTGGTGTGCCCTTGATCAAGCTCCGCCTGGTTTACGTCAAAGCCCGACTGAACGGACCCAACGGTCCCTACCTGCAAGCGCACATGGTCCTGGCTTACTACCCGATGCCTAACGCCGAACCTCTGGTGCTCGACAATCTGGTGCCTGAAATCAAGCCCGCCTCGCAACGAAGCGATTTACACCCGATATTCAGCTTCAACAGTGAAGCCATCTGGGCTGGCGTCGCCGGAAATGCAAAAAAAGGGGCTGGAGGCACCGCGAAGCTCTCGCGCTGGCAAGATTTGTTGCAAAGAGCGCGCAGCGAAGGATTCGAATGATCATGCAAGAGACAGAAATATAAGGAAGGAACCGCCATGTCGATGTATCGCCAACTCTGGCTCGCCATCATTCTCAGCATGTTGCTTGCGCTGGCAGGAAGCTTGTTTGCGTCCCTGCTATCCGCTCGCGGCTATCTCGAACAGCAACTGACTCTGAAGAATGCCGACAACGCCTCCGCGCTGGCGCTTTCTCTCAGCCAACAGAATCCGGACGTCGTCACGGTCGAACTGACAGTTGCCGCGTTATTTGACAGCGGACATTACGAATTCATCCGCATCGTCGATCCCCAGGGCAAGACCATAATCGAGCGTACTTCGAAGACCGAAGACCCGGGCGCACCTGAGTGGTTTGTGCGTCGCCTTCCGATTGATCCCGAGCCAGGTGTCGCGCAGATTTCCAGCGGCTGGACTCAGTTTGGTACGGTAACACTGGCCAGTCACAGCCGTTTTGCCTATTCGGCACTATGGTCCAGCACTGAGCAGATGATCATTGCACTAACCTTGGCCAGTATTATCGGCGGCTATATCGGCAGTCTGATTCTGCGCCGCTTGCGCCGACCCTTGCAGGCGGTCATTGACCAGGCCGAAGCGATCACCAACCGCCGCTTCGTTTCGATTCCGGAACCCAAGGTTCCCGAACTGCGTCAGCTCGCCATTGCCATGAACGCGACAGTGGCAAGACTCAAAACGATGTTTGACGAGGAGACGGCTCGACTCGAAAGCGTGCGGCGTGAGGCCAATCACGACCCCTTGACCGGTCTGGCCAATCGCGACTCCTTCATTGCCCAACTACGCTCCACTCTCGAGGGAGAGGAATCTACAGGAGGAAGCCTGTTCCTGATCCGCGTCGCGGATTTGCTAGGCATCAACAAACGACTGGGACGAGAAGCGACTGACGATTTGTTGCGGCGAGTCGCTGAGAAATTGAAGGCAAGCACTCTCTCGCAGAAAGGAGCCGACGGATCTGAGCAGCCAGAAGGCATCGCCGCACGGATGAACGGCGCTGACTTTGCCCTGCTGTTGCCCGATCAAGTCGCTGGCCGTGATCAAGCGGATAAATTGATGAAGGAGCTGGTTGGAACCATGGAGCCCTTTGTTGAAAGCGGCCCTTCGGCCTTTTTCGGCATGGGTGTCTTCAAACGCAACACGGGATTGGGCGTGCTGCACTCCCAAGTAGACGCTGCATTGATCGCCGCCGAAGCCGAAGGAATCAATACCATAAAAGTGGCCGCCATCGAGAGCGATGACGATGTCCCAAAGAGCGCCAAGCAGTGGTCGACGATGATTACTCAGGCGCTGAACCAACATTGGGTGCGTCTGGGCTCCTTCCCGGTGGCGGACTTGCAAGGACGTTTGCTGCATGCCGAGTGTCCGCTAAGAATGAAACTCGATGCCGATGGCGATTGGCTACCAGCAGGGCAATTTCTGCCAGTCGCAGAACGCCTTGGCCATTCGCCGGATCTGGATCTTGCCGCTGTCGCCCTGGGGCTGGAAACGCTTGAACAGCAAGCTGAGCTGAAAGGACTGGCAATCAATCTGTCGGCCAGCTCGGTGGCTGCCGAGGGATTCCAGCAGAAACTCGAAACCCTTCTGAAGAAACATCGGAAGGTCACCCACCGACTCTGGATGGAGGTCGCTGAAACAGGTGTACTTAAACATGTCGAGTCATTTCGCAGCCTGTGCAAACTGCTGACAAGCTATCGCTGCAAGGTTGGCGTCGAGCACTTCGGGCGCCAATTCAGCCAGATCGGGCTGCTACATGACCTTGGACTGAATTACATCAAGGTTGATGCCAGCTTCATCCGCCGCCTTGACTCAAATCCTGGAAATCAGGCCTTCCTCAAAGGCGTCAGATCCATCGCACACAATATCGGTCTGCTGGTGATTGCCGAAGGGGTTGTCAACGATGAGGAGTTGAGCGCGCTCAGCACTGTAGGATTCGATGGAGCAACCGGTCCCGGAGTGAAGCTGGTCGACAGCGAAAACAATTCATGATTCTCATTTTAGGGAATTCGGACTCGACACCACACGGCACTCCAGTCTCCGTTGGAACACGGGCTTTGCGGCTTCGCTCAGCATGAACAATCCACCTCAATTGGAGCAGTTCAGCGCCAGTTACGATTCAATGCAGGACAGGCTCCTGTTGCGTGTGCGCTGCAGCGACGATTCAGAGTTCCGATTCTGGATAACCCGTCGCTACCTCGTTCTGCTCTGGCCGATGCTAATGAAAATGGCAACTGCTTTCAGCAACCTCAAGTCCCGCGGCGATCCGCTGACAAGCAGCACACTGTCTGAGTTGGCCCATGGCGAGGCTGTCAACAACGCAGACTTTGGCAGCCAGTATCAAGAAGGATCAACATTTCCCTTGGGAGAAGAACCGATCCTGCTGGCCCGCATCAAGGTAAAACCGTTGACAGGCCCCACGCAGACGCTGACGCTATTGCCAAAAGATGGGCAGGGAATCAATCTCGAACTTGATGAAAAACTGGTTCACATCATTGCGCGCCTGTTGCAGGAAGCGGCCAATAAGGCCGAATGGGTGCTCAAGCTTGACGTCACCGCCGATGACAATGCAACGCCAGATGTCTTGGCCGCTGCTTCGCCGCGAATTCTGCACTGAGGCCGACGCCGGGAAAGGCCAGGCACGCTGACGGGAGATGAATCAGGCGCACGCCGAAAACATGCACCGTATCACCAGCGCCGACTTTTTGATCGCCGTATTGCCAGCGCCGACTTTTTGATTGTGGTCAGGTGTCCGTAATCAGCTTACCCTTGGTCAGTAGATCCTGAATAATCTGTGCATCCGTGGTATTGACCCCGATCAGATCAACCCCTTGTAACAACACTGTCTGATCCTCAGCCGCAAACGTATAGCCGCTGTTAAAGCCGCCGCTGGAACTGATATGTACCTTGGTATCGCTGCCCGTTTTCTCGAAATGCAGGAAGTCGGCCAGGTTTCCAGTACCTGAAGTTTGATTCTCGCCCTGCAGCAAATCACGCAGATCGAGCACATCGCCGCCGGAAGCTTTCGCCGCGGTTGCGAAATCGGTAATGGTGTCGACTGCAGGTGATCCAACTGCGCCTTTGTCAGCCAAAGACCACTTGAACGTATCCGAAACCAGATCGTTCAGGCCGCCACTCAGCGTGTCGTTGCCCGCTCCGCCGGCGATAAGATCGCCGCCCATTCCCCCGGTTATCACATCGTCTCCAGCCCCGCCAAGAAGTACGTTGGGGTTATCGGTACCCGCCATCGCATTGTCGCCATCGAGGCTTATGTTGATAGTCCCGGAGTCGCTATCACCATTTACATCGGTGATGGTGTATCCAAGATCCAGGCTGAAATCAACATCGTATTGCACCGAGCTGATTGACTCGAGCCCCAGTTTGAACGAGCTTTGGCTTCCCGCCTCAAACACCAACTTTTCGATTAGCGCTCCGTCGGGCGAGGCCACCGTGTAACCACCGCTGGCATCCAGATCGGCGTTGGTAACGTAGAGCGTAAAGGTCCCACCGCCCACCTTGGTGCCCGTAATTGTCAGCTCGTCCGGAGCCGAACTTGAGTCACTATCGAAATTGAAGAAAGAGATCCGCATCGACGCCACATCGTTGCGCGTGGAGACACCATCCGTATACGTGACGCCGGCCGTCGCGAAGTTCATGGTTATCTGCTCGCCAGCATTCATCAGATTGTTGGAAGCACCGATGTACGTGCTGCTGGTGTTGACCGTGGTCGCCGACCCGTCATGTACGTTCTGCGAAGTCAGCACCGCATCGTAAAGAATGTTTCCAGAGGCATCCTTGAAGCCAAGAACAACCGTCGACCCGTTGCCACCGCCCGGCAGCACGATACCTCCATCGGCCACCACTTCATTGCCGAGCAGTCCAGAGGCTTGAGTGTAGGTAACGTTTGAGCCGCCATCCTGCAAATCGATAACGACCGTGAATACCGTTGTCGCGCCTCCATTGACCGTGCCAGTAACGGTGCCGGTTGCGTCGTCGTAGGTTATAGCCACCAGTTGCCCGTCCACATAAATATTCGGCAATGTGGACGCATCCGCGTTCCAGGAGAATGTATTGCCTCCATCCGTAGAGAAATAAGTATCTATTGTCGCAGTCATGCTGCCCACGAAGCTCGCTTCGTTGCTCAGGAACACTTCGGAATCACCGATCATCGGCACATCATTCGGGCCGTCTGTAGGCATGGTTACCACTGTCGTAGCCGTGTTTTGAGCGGTTGAGGCATTACTTGATTCTTCACTGGTAACCGTGGCGGTGAGATTGAATGATCCCGCCGATGCCGGTTTGTCCATCGTCAACTTCAAACCATCAGCCTGGCCAGCAGGAACTGTCCAGCTATAAGGATCGGCGACGGTGCCGGCACCGCTTCTTGTCAAGACGGTGCCATCGTTGAGTTTCATCACCGCACTCGCCGATACATCGCTGCTGCTGATCACGATCGGCCGCAGGAATTCGCTGCCGTCAGTGTCGGTCAACGCCGCCGTAACATCGACCGTATAGGTGTAGGTAGGCACCACCACTGATGTCAGTTTCACATCGTCTATGTAGACGCCGCTGGTGCTGCCGGCGGGAATCTCGAACCGCAATATATCCGTCGTCGCTGTTGCGGTGACATTTACCGTCAATTGCGACATTCCCGTGCCGGCAATGGGCGTCAGGGTATACGTCAAAGGCGTGGTCGAACTGCCCCAATACACATTCAGGACACTGCCGCTATTGATGGCAACATCCGCCATCAGCGTATAGGTGGTACCGATCGTCAACGGTGTCCCACCACCAACTGTCGATTCTCTCAGTTCCACACCTTTGCTGGCCGTGGCTGCCGCGAAAAGGACCCAGCTGTCGGTAATGCCGCTTATACCGCTGGTAACCAGGTCGACCGTCGTGCTGCCGTGGGCCTTATTTTCCCAGCCCACCAGATTGGCGTCGGTAGCCCAGTTGGATCCTCCTTTGGAGAGAGAATACGTGGTGGCTGCGGGTCCCGTGTATTCGAAACTCCCGTTGTCAAACGCACCCGCAACCGTGGCACCGACCACAATCGGGTCGTTCCCCGGCTCTGACACCGAGATGCTGATAGTGGGCTGATCAGCCACCGCGGCTACATTGACCGTGGCGACTACGGTAGTCACATTACCCGCCGCATCAGTTTTCGACAGCGTGAAGCTGTCTGCACCTGAGTAGTTCAGGGCGGGCGTGTACACCAGATTGCCGCCCGATGCCGTCACGGTTCCGTGGGCACCCTGCCCAAGCACCGCATAGGTGTAGCCAGAGGAAGGCGTGAGCGTGGCTGTATTGTCCTCGGTTGTCGTCACTACTATTGGATCGACGATATAGGTCGCGGCCGATATTGCGTCTCCGGCATTGGCGATACCCGTGTCGCTGGTGGTTGCGATCAGCGTCAGCAGTTCATCAATTTCGGCTGCGTCGCCGGAGATTGTTTTTACGAGAACTTCGAAACTCGGATTGAAGGACGCATTGCCCGGAATCGTAATTACCTTGGTTGCGTCAGTGATCCAGGTACTTCCTCCATCGACGCTGTATTGGAAATCGGCACCGACCGTGGCGACACCGGCGAAGCTCAGAGTGACTGTCGTATCGGTGGCCTTGGTTGAGCTCAACTCGAGATCAAACGATGTTATTTTTCCCTCTGAGACATAGGATGCCCCGCTAACCAGCAACGACGGTGTGTCGCTGATAACCGTCTGCCCCGTCGCGGTGGTATTGGCCATGTCGGCGGTACTGCCAGAACCCGTGATGGAAGCGGTAAGGGTCAGCGACTCGACCTCGTTGAGCACCGCGTCACTCAGGGTGCGCACTCTGACTTCGATCCGGGTGCTGGTACCGGGCAGCGTGACGATACCGCTTCCAGGAAGCACAGTCCATGCCCCGTAGGTATTGTCTGCATTTTGCACGCGGTAAAACACCGGGTCGGTCGCCACAAGATCCGCCGTGGTTGCTTCGCCACCCAGAGTCAGGGTGAGCTCAGTATCGGTACCCCGCGCTCCGCTGAGCTCGACCACAAAAACAGCCGCCTTGCCTTCATCCACAGACAGCGGATCGGAAACACTCAACTCGTTTCCAAGGTTGAAGGTAAATGAATTCGGCGTCGGATCGAGGTAGTCGGCGTCACCCACCGTAAAGGTAAAGGATGCGTACGCCGCAGTGCCACCGGAATCCGGCTTGAACACCAAATAGCCATTGTCAATATCGGTACGGCTGATAAATTGCCCGACCGTCACTGTGGCCCATCCGGAGCCATTGTTGTACAACAATGAACCTTCAACCGGCAGCGAATCGATCCGCACGCGGACCAGCGACTCGTCCGGGTCGCTGGGATCGTTGAACCCGAACTCGGACGCAGCAATGACATAGTTGCCATCCCGCGCGACGTTGACCGTGTTGTCTGCACCCGCGACCGAATCGTCGTTCACCGGGGTCACCGTCAGGCTCAGCGTTGACGAACTTGAGTTGCCTAAGCCATCGGCTACGGTATAGGTAGCCACCGGCACGGTGCCGTAGTAGTTGAGCACCGGAGTAAAGGTGTAGCTACCGTCCGAATTGATCAGCAGTGCGCCAACGCCTGAAATCGTTGCTGTGCTGCCGGCGCTGAAGGTGCCGGCTACACCACTGACGGAAAACTGCGAGACGGTTAGGTTGGAACCAGGTTCTTCGCTCACATCATTGCTCAACACGTTGCCAGATATCGGATTCTCTTCTGCCGTTGAGCCCGTGTCGGCGGCCGCGATCGGCACATCGATGGCACCGGTAACGGCGATGGTCAGGGTAGTTGTATTGGAAACCAAACCGCCGGGATCGGTAGCCGTGTAGGTAAACACATCATTGGCAGTGGTGCCGACAGGCAGCAAATCTGCAGCAGCCTGATCGGCGACGTAGCTGTAGCTGCCGTTAGCGTTCAGCGTCAGCGTGCCGTAAGTACCGACCAGCGCAGAGCCAACGCCTGCGCCCTGAGTGACTGTACCGGTACCTGCCACGGCACCGCTGACCGTGAGTGAAGTGGTACTGTTGTCTACGTCGCTGTCGGCACCGGCTCCCTGGATTACTCCATTGATGGCGGAAACGTTGATCGTGGCATCTTCGTCGACGGCGCCGGTATCAGCGACAGCGATCGGGGCGTCATTGGTGCCGGTGACAGTGATGCTCAGCGTAGTTGAATTGGATACGGCATTGCTCGGATCCTTGACCGTGTAGGTAAACACGTCGGTAGCGGTGACGCCTGTTGCTAGGCTATCGGCGGCGCTTTGATCGGCAATGTATGTGTAGCTGCCATCGGCGTTCAAAGTGAGGTGGCCGTAGGTGCCGGCCAGCGAGGTGGCGATGCCTGCCCCCTGAGTGACTGTGCCGGTGCCGGCGACAGCACCTGAGACCAGCAGGCTGCCGGTGGTGTTGTCCACGTCAGTGTCGGTGCCCAGACCCTGGATCACTCCATTGAACGTGGTGACACTGAGACTGGCATCTTCGTTGACAGCACTCGTATCCACTACGGCCACCGGTGCATCATTGACAGGATTTACCGTCAGACTCGCCGTCGCCGCACCGGAAACTGCGCCACTGTTATCCGTCGCGGTATAGGTGAAACTGGTGGAACCGTTCCAGTTCGACGCCGGCACGAAGTACAGTGTCGCCCCAGTCACCGTCCCACCAGCGCCGACTATTGTGGTGAGGCCCGCGTCTGGATACAAAGTGCCATTGGCCGGCAATGTGCTGATCGTGTAGCTGGCGATGGTTCCGTCGGTGTCGGATGCCGACAGGGCGATGCTGATCGACGCCGAATCTTCGTCACCGCTCGCCGTAACTGGAGCCGCTGTCGGCGCCACATTGGCCGGAGCCATGTTGATGGTTGCCGTCGCTGTATTGCTGGCCTTGTTGGTTTGGATATTTCCGTCATAAACCGTCACGTCAATCGTCCGCGGTGTCGTCAGATCCGAGCCGGTGGTGGCGAAAGTCACCGCTCGAATAGCGGTTTGGTAATCAGCCAGCGGTGCACGGCCGGTCAAGGTAACGGTAGTGCCAGACAAGGGCGACGTTATGCCTGGAGGCAATGCACCCCATGGCAACACGTCACCTGTTTGTGCAGTG
>JAIPCS010000011.1 GCA_021738105.1 Sulfuritalea sp. | reverse complement strand
ATTCGCATGACCTGGTACGTGATTGACAAGCGTGAGTACGTTGCGGCTTATTCGCAGCTTGGTCGTGTGTATCGTGAAGTGATCGGCCGCAATTTTCCTGCGATGACGGCGGTGCAGGTGTCCGGATTGATCGAGGATGCGGCGCGGGTCGAGATCGAAGCCACTGCGGTGATTCCCGACTAGTGAACCTGGGCGTTCATTGGCGGATCCGATAGAGAGCGCGCGCGAAATGTGGAAGCCGCCTCAGCGCATCGCCTTTCTGCCCCAACGCGGTTCAGTTCCGACCAAGGAGCAGGCTGCCGCGTCAAGACTTTTCAGCCCGCTGGTCGCCGGGCCGGTAACACTTTCATCGCGTACCTGGGTGCCGGCGATGGTGCCGTGGCGGGCGGACAACGACGGGCATGCCACTCAGGCGGTGATTGATTGGTACGCCCGATTTGCGAAGGGACAACCGGGCTGCATCGTGATCGAAGCCACCGGTATCCGCGACGTGCCCAGTGGCCCGTTGCTTCGCGCCGGGCATGATCGCTTCGCCGAGGGTCTGAAACGGATTGCCGATGCCATCCACGAATCGAGTCAGGGAAAAACAAAAGCCTATATCCAGTTGATCGACTTTCTGGCTGTCAAACGCCGGCCGGAAAAGACCAAGTTTCTGCAACGTTTCCTTCAGATTTCAGTCCGTCACCGAGAAATGCTGGACATGGAGAACGATGCTGAAGTTGCGGTGCGGGATCGCTTGTGTGGTCTGGACGAGTCGGCATTGCAGCACGTACTCAGCGAGCGCGAATGGGAGTCGCTGCAAAAAGGAGCTCGCGAACGAGTCACCGATACCGGCTTGCAACACATCCGCGAACTACCGGCGGTGTTGCCGGAGCTGTTTGCGCGCGCAGCCAGGCGGGCTCGGGATGCGGGCTTTGACGGTGTCGAGTTGCATTACGCTCACGCCTACACCATGGCCTCGTTCCTGTCAGCCAGGAACAACCGCAGCGATGGCTATGGGGGGAATGCGTCCGGGCGAATTCGTTTGCCACTGGAAGTATTTTCGGCGGTGCGCCGTGCTACCGGAGCCGACTTTCCAGTCGGCTGCCGTTTGCTTGCCGATGAATGCATTGAAGGCGGCAGCTCTGTCGATGATGCGGTGTTCTATTGTGTCGAGTTCGCCCGCGCCGGAATGGATTTCCTTTCCCTTTCGCGTGGTGGCAAGTTTGATGATGCGAAACAGCCCAAGGTCGGCGAGGCGATCTATCCGTACACCGGCGTTTCAGGCTATGAATGCATGCCTCACTACCTGTCCGATACCAAGGGTCCATTCGGTCGCAATTTCGAGGCCACGCGAAAGGTGCGTAGCGCTTTGCGTGCGGCGGGGCTGGACACACCAATCGTGGTTTCCGGTGGCATCCACAGCTTTGACCAGGCTGAGGCGGCACTGGCCGATGGCCTGGCAGATATTGTCGGCAGTGCGAGGCAAAGTCTGGCGGACCCGGACTGGTGGAAAAAGCTGCGGGAAGGGTATGCCGATCGCGTGCATTTGTGCGAATACAAGAACTATTGCGAGGGCCTCGACCAGAAACACAAACAAGTCACCTGTCAATTGTGGGATCGAGTTGGAATGAACGATCCTGACGCTGCACGTACTCTCGACGGTAAAAGACGGCTGACAGCGCCTGCCGACTGGTAGCGTAAGTCTCTGGGGCCAATCGAAGGCGGGTGAGTTGGTCTGGTCCGAGTGTCTTTTGCAAGCCCGTTGTCGGTGCGGTAGCACGCGGAAAACTGCGTCCTGCGGTCGTTTGCGCCGGCCGCGCTGATAAAATGCCGGCATGAAAGCTTGTCATTCGGAATTTGTTCATTCGCGCGGCCGTCGACTCCATGTGCGGATCTGGGGCAGTGAAACCGCGCCCATCCTGGTCTTTTTGCACGGATGGTGCGATGTGAGTGCCTCCTGGCAGTTTGTCGTCGATGCCCTGACGAAGGATTGGCGTGTTCTGGCACCTGATTGGCGCGGTTTCGGCCTGTCAGAGTGGAACAACGACGTCTACTGGTTCCCTGACTACTTGGGCGATCTCGAAGCCTTGCTGGATCACTATTCGCCGCAGACGCCTGTTCGTCTGGTGGGGCACAGCCTGGGTGGAAACGCCGCCTGCCTGTACTCGGGAATTCGCTCCACACGCATTGCCGGACTGGTAAATCTCGAGGGTCTGGGCATGCGACGGACGACGCCTGAAGACGCACCTGGACGTTACGCCAACTGGCTGGATCAATTACGCGACACGCCGACGTTTCGTTCCTATCCTGATCGCGCAGCGTTTGCAGCGCGCTTGCAGAAGGAAAACCCGCGCCTTTCCGATCAAAAGGCGGCGTATCTTGCGGACCATATGGGCGAGGATGATGGCTCGGGTGGAATTCATCTGGCGTCCGATCCGCATCATCGCGGAACCAATCCAACCATATATCGCGTGGAAGAAGCCATGGCGATATGGCGTCAGGCGACAGCACCGGTGCTATGGGTGACGGGGGCGGACTCTCTCATATTCAAACAGATTTACTCGGTCGACTCGGCCGAGTATCGAAGCCGGATCGCCTGCTTCAAAGATATCAGGGAAGTGGTTTTGCAGGACTGCGGACATAACCTGCACCATGATCAGCCTCAAAAAGTGGCTGAGTTGATTGAAGAATTCTTCACCGTATGAGGGCCATGAACGCAGATCTGCATTGTCATTCAACGGTATCCGACGGTCTGCTGTCGCCAACCGATCTGGTTCTTCGCGCAAAGGGCAACGGTGTCGAACTGCTGGCATTGACCGATCACGACGAGCTTGGTGGCTTGGCAGAAGCACGTTCGAGTGCAGAGGAAGTCGGGCTCGGCTTTGTCGATGGTGTCGAAATATCCATTTCCTGGGGCGACGACCAGACCGTGCATATTGTCGGGTTGGGCATCGATCCCGCCAATACTGCGCTGGTTGCGGGACTCAGTCAGGTCAGGAGCGGGCGCGATGCCCGTGCCGGGCGCATGGCTGCCGAACTGGACAAGGTCGGCATTCATGGCGCATATGAAGGCGCGCTGCGCCATGTCGGCAATCCGGCCTTGATCAGTCGTTCTCATTTCGCCCGCTATATTGCCGAGCAGGGTCACGCAAAGGATGTGAAGTCGGTATTCGACCATTGGTTGGCAAAGGGTAAGCCCGGCTATGTAGAGCACTCCTGGGCAACACTGGAGGAAGCGCTGAGCTGGATCATTGGTGCCGGAGGTATAGCGGTTGTCGCACACCCGGGTCGCTACCGACTTTCCAAAACTGAGCGCCACCAGCTTTTCGTTGCATTCAAGGATCTTGGTGGGCGAGGTATCGAAGTATTGTCGGGATCAAGCAAGGACGAAGAAGTCCGGGAGTTCTCGCGGATCGCCCGGGATTTCGGATTCCTGGCTTCGCGCGCCTCGGATTTTCACGGGCCGGGAGAGAGCTGGATCGACTTGGGCAAACTGCCCGATCTACCCGAAGATCTGACACCGGTCTGGTCACGGCTGGATTTTTGAACCCAATTTCTTCAAGAGCGTGCATCAGGCATCTCGGATTACGGACCAAGCATGGCACAGTTGTTTCACATTCATCCCGAGCACCCGCAGCCTCGACTGATCAAGCAGGCAGCGGAGATTGCGAGGAGCGGCGGGCTGATCGCCATGCCCACCGACGCCGCCTATTCCTTGGTCGGTGTTGCCGGTTACGCGCCCCTGCTGGATCGAATTCGCAGAATTCGCGGCGTCGACGAGCGCCATCATTTCACACTGATGTGCCGTGACCTGTCCGAGATTGCCACCTATGCCCGCGTGGACAACATCCAATATCGGTTGTTGAAGGCCACCACGCCCGGCAGCTATACCTTTATTCTCGAGGGTACCAAGGAATTGCCGCGCCGGCTGCTTCATCCCAAGCGCAAGACTATTGGTCTGCGCGTGCCCAATCATCCGTTGGCTCTAGCTTTGCTGCAGGAGCTGGATGAGCCGTTGCTGACATCAACGCTGATATTGCCCGGCCATGAGTTGCCGCTGGCTGATCCCGAGGAGATACGTGAGCATCTTGAAAAGCAGCTTGATCTGGTGATCGACGCGGGTCATTGCGGTGTGGAAATGACAACCGTTATCAACCTGACCAGCACTCAGCCGGAACTGGTGCGAGCCGGTCAGGGGTCGTTGGAAGCTTTCGGGTTGCGATGATTCGCTCTGATAGAATCGCCCACTCCCATGAATGTTATCCAGACGCTGGCGGTTTCGGCCCTGCCGATCATCTTTGCCATCACGCTACACGAGGCGGCGCACGGCTATGCCGCGCGGTACTTCGGCGACCCGACGGCCTGGCAGATGGGGCGTATCAGTTTGAACCCCTTGCGGCATGTTGATCTGGTGGGGACCCTTATTGTCCCGGCGATGATTCTGCTTGTGTCTGGCGGCGGGTTATTGTTTGGCTGGGCCAAGCCGGTGCCAGTGAATTTCGGCAATCTGCGACGTCCAAAACAGGACATGCTTTGGGTTGCTGCAGCCGGACCCGGTGCGAATCTGGTGATGGCGTTGGGCTGGGCATTGATCTTGAAAATTGTGGTTGGCCTGCCGGAGCTTGCCTATTCGGTAGCGCTTCGTGAAATGGCCTTGGTCGGAATCAGTATCAATGGCGTGTTGATGGTCCTGAATTTGTTGCCCTTGCCGCCGCTTGATGGAGGGCGCATTGCAGTCAGCTTGTTGCCTCACCGCGCGGCTTGGAAGTTTTCGCAACTGGAACGCTGGGGCTTCCCGATTTTGCTGGCGCTGCTTTTTCTGGGAGTGCTGGAAAACATCCTGCGTCCTTTGTTGCGCTTGTTCAATAGTCTGATTCGAATACTTTTTGGTTTTTGATATGTACGCAGAAAAAGTTCTTTCCGGCATGCGCCCCACCGGGCGACTCCACCTCGGCCACTACCACGGTGTACTTGCCAACTGGATCAAGCTACAGCACGAATACCCCTGCCTGTTTTTTGTCGCCGATTGGCATGCGCTGACGACGGCCTATGACGAACCGGGAAGTATTACGGACAACACCCGTGAGATGATCATTGACTGGCTGGCCGCAGGCGTTGATCCCTCGCAGGCCACCATTTTCATTCAGTCCAGGGTGCCGGAGCACGCCGAACTGCATTTGCTGCTGTCGATGATGACACCCTTGAGCTGGCTCGAGCGCGTGCCGACTTACAAGGATCAGCAGGAGAAAATGACACACAAGGACCTGACGACCTACGGTTTTCTCGGCTATCCGCTGTTGCAGGCGGCGGATATTCTGATTTACCGGGCCAATCGGGTACCGGTCGGTGACGACCAGGTGCCTCATGTTGAATTTACCCGCGAGATCGCCCGTCGTTTCAACCATCTGTATGGTCAGGAACCCGGTTTCGAAGACAAGGCGCGTGAGGCGGTCAAGAAACTCGGCAGCAAGCGCGCTAGGCTTTATGGCGAACTCCGTACCCGCTATCAGGAAAAAGGCGAAGAGGATGCTCTGGAACAGGCCCATGAATTGCTGAATGAGGCACAGAGCCTTTCGCTGGGAGATCGCGAGCGCCTGTTCGGCTGGCTTGAAGGTTCGCGCAAAATGATCCTGGTCGAACCCGATGCACTGCTCACCCATGCGTCGCGCATGCCTGGACTGGATGGCCAGAAAATGTCAAAGTCCTACGGCAACACGATAACGCTGCGTGAAGATGCCGAAGTGGTCACCAAAAAAATTCGCACCATGCAAACCGATCCCGCGCGGGCACGGCGCACCGACCCGGGCGATCCCGAGAAATGTCCGGTGTGGCAGCTCCATTTGATCTATTCCAGCAGTGAAGTTCGCGACTGGGTAGAAGTCGGCTGTCGCTCTGCCGGCATTGGTTGCATCGAGTGCAAGCAGCCTGTCATCGATGGCGTACTAAAAGAGCAGGAGCCTATGCGCGAGCGGGCGAAGATGTACGAGCAAGATCCGCAACTGGTGAAAAATATCATTGCCGATGGTTGTGAAAAGGCGCGCAAGCTGGCGCAGGAAACCATGCGTGACGTACGCGAAGCAATCGGGCTCGATCACTCGTGATGGAAAACGCTGTTTCCGATCCGTCAGGCGGTTCTTTGGCCGTACCGCCGGCGCCGACTTTTTCCGTCGCCGAGTCGGCCGCCGCGCACCTGCCGAAGGTGTACGGTGAGATCATGGCCGAATTGCCGCGAGACCTGTACATTCCGCCGGATGCGCTTGAGATCATTCTTGACTCCTTTGAAGGTCCGCTTGATCTGCTTCTGTATCTGATTCGTCGCGCGAACATCAGTGTTCTTGATATTCCGATGGCGCCGCTAACGGCTCAGTATCTGGTGTATGTCGAGGCCATGCGCAAGGGTAATCTTGAGTTGGCAGCCGAGTATTTGTTGATGGCGGCGATGCTGATCGAGATCAAGTCGCGCATGTTGTTGCCGCGACCACCCAAGGCTGAGAATGGCGAACCGGAAGATCCACGTGCCGAACTGGTGCGTCGTTTGATCGAGTACGAGCGCATGAAGGCCTCAGCCGCGAAACTCGACGAATTGCCGCAGGTTGGCCGCGACTATGAATGGATCACTGTCTGGATCGCCGACAAAGTCGTCGAGAGGCAGCCTGAAGTGAGTTTGCACGATCTGCAGGTCGCCTGGTTGTCTCTCATGAAGCAAGCCAAAGTGCATCAGCACCACAAGATTCATCGTGAAGAGCTGTCGGTACGCGAGCATATGAGCATCATTCTGCGTCGCCTACAAGGGAGTGGCTACGTCGTGTTTGATCAGCTATTCGATTTGAGCCTGGGCGCCCAGGGTTTGGTGGTGAGCTTTCTTGCCATGCTGGAACTTGCGCGTGAGTCGCTGATCGAGATTACTCAAAACGAGGCCATGGCGCCCATTTATGTGAAATTGCCCGATGCTGCCGTTATATAAACCCGAAGACTTCAAGTGCGTGCTCGAAACCGCGCTGCTGGCGGCTACCGAGCCGTTGCCCTTGTCCGAGCTAAAGAAACTTTTCGAGGACGAGTTTGACGATGACACGTGGCGTACCCTGCTTGACGACTTGCGCCGGGATTGGATGAATAGAGGCGTTGAGCTGGTGCAGTTGGCTTCTGGTTGGCGCTTCCAGACACGGCCTGAATATCAGTCCTATCTGGACCGACTCAAGAACGACAAGCCGCCAAAGTATTCTCGCGCGGTGATGGAAACGCTTGCCATAATCGCTTATCGTCAGCCCGTTACACGCGGTGACATAGAAGATATTCGCGGTGTGGCTGTATCGCCGAATATTTTGAAGACACTCGAAGGGCGTGGCTGGATAGACGCAGTTGGACATCGTGACGCGCCGGGGCGGCCGGCACTGTACGCGACTACCCGAAGGTTTCTTGACGACCTCGGTCTGCGCAGTCTCACAGAGCTGCCGCCGTTGACTGAAATTGAAAGGGTGATGAACCTTGAACAAACCTCAATCCCCGAAGCCTCCGCGATCCCCGCGTCCGGGCCCCAAGAGTCGGCCATCGCTGAAACAGGGCAGGGGTCAGAGCAGCGGTCAGGCGAAACCAATGACCGACAACTCGACCTCTCCAGCGGTCAATCGGAAGGACCCGAGCAAACGTCCATCGCGCAAGGCGAGCCCGTTCCGCCCGCCACAAGGTCCACCGCGGACTCAGGCTGAAGCGCCGCGCGCTCGCGGCGGTTCAGCGTTGCCCTCGCACGCAAAGCGACGCAGCGAACCGGTCTTCATCGATCCTCCAAAATTGCAAAAAGCTTTGGCCGATGCGGGCTATGGATCGCGGCGCGAACTTGAGGAATGGATTGTCGCCGGGCGCGTGAGCGTCAATGGCGTAGCGGCGCATATCGGACAGCGAGTGGGTCCGGAAGACAAAATTCGCGTCAATGGCAAGCTGGCGCAGCTCAGATTTGGTTTGCGTCTGCCGCGGGTGCTGGTTTATCACAAACCGGAAGGTGAAATCGTTTCCAAGGACGATCCGGATGGGCGCCCCAGCGTGTTTGCCAAGCTGCCGAGACTGAAAAGTGGTCGCTGGATTTCCATCGGGCGGCTGGATTTCAATTCCTGCGGTCTTTTGCTGTTTACCAATGATGGCAGCCTTGCCAATCGAATGATGCATCCGCGCTATGAAATTGATCGCGAATACGCGGTTCGCACGCTAGGGGAAGCAACGCCGGAAATGCTCGAGAGTTTGCGTGCCGGTGTTCAGCTCGAAGATGGGCTCGCATCTTTCAGTCTTATTGCGGAAGCTGGCGGCGAGGGAGCCAATCGCTGGTATCGGGTGGTTTTGGCGGAAGGGCGAAATCGAGAAGTTCGTCGCATGTTTGAATCTGTCGGGTTAAAAGTGAGCCGCCTGATGCGTGTACGTTACGGCCCGGTGCACCTGTCGCCTCGGCTCAAGCGTGGGCAGTGTCGCGATCTGGAACCGGGAGAGGTTCAGGATTTACTGAAATTGTTGCCGCCACAGCGAAAAACGACGGCGGTGCCCGGAATCGGACCTCACTTCGATAGCGAGAGCGAATACAGTAGCGACAATGAGGTAAGCGCCAACCGAATTGATTTTGCAGAGAAATGATGCCTCTGATATAATCTTCCGGCTTTGGTTGGCGCCGTTCTCGGGAGAGAGAAGGAATGGGCTTTTTGGCCCATTTTCTATTTGTGCGATGAGTTTGTGAGCATTGATGCAACTGACTGA
Organism: Sulfuritalea sp.; assembly: GCA_021738105.1. The sequence goes on along the minus strand of JAIPCS010000011.1, from coordinate 19,840 downwards.
ATTGATTGAGATGACTGTGACGGGTTTGGGGTACGAGCTGGTTGAATTTGAGACCAGCCCGCGAGCCCGGCTATTGCGCGTCCTCATTGACAAGACAGACACAGAACACGCAAACAAGAGCGGTATAAGCGTTGAGGATTGCACTGCAGTAAGTAACCAGCTCAGCCGAGTTTTCATGGTCGAGAATGTCGATTACGACCGCCTTGAAGTTTCCTCGCCCGGACTTGATCGACCCTTGGTCAAGGCCGCTGATTATCGGCGATTTGCCGGGCAGGACGTGCAAGTGAAGCTGCGTGTTCCGCTGGGTAGCCAGCGGAATTTTAGCGGCGTGCTTGAGGGTTTGCGAGATGAGGATGGGGTTGAGATGGTGTGCCTGCGTGTGAATGAAACACAGCATCAGTTTGCGCTGGAAAATGTTGATAGAGCGCGTCTGGTGCCGAAGTTCTAATGAATGCTGGAGGTTTCACATGAGCCGTGAATTGCTGTTGTTGGTCGATGCCTTGGCACGCGAGAAGAATGTTCCACGGGACATCGTCTTTGGCGCTCTGGAAATGGCGCTGGCATCTGCGACGAAGAAGCGTACCGACGAAGAGGCCGACGTGCGTGTGGATATCGATCGCGAGACAGGCGAATACGAGTCTTTTCGCCGTTGGCTGGTAGTTCCGGACGATATGGTGGAAATTCCAGAACAACAGATCGGCATTACTGCGGCGCAAAAGCAGATTCCGGAAATAGTGCTCGAAGACTACATTGAGGAAGGTCTGGAGCCCATCGACTTCGGGCGTATTGGTGCACAGGCTGCAAAGCAGGTAATTCTGCAGAAGATTCGTGACGCGGAACGTGAACAGCTACTGAACGACTTTCTTGATCGCAAAGAATTTCTGGTCAGCGGTACGGTCAAGCGTATGGAGCGCGGTAGCGCGATTATCGAAGCGGGGCGCATTGAAGCTTTGTTGCCGCGAGATCAAATGATTCCCAAGGAAAATCTCCGCCCCGGAGATCGCGTGCGCGCCTGGCTGATGAAAATTGATCGTCAAGCCAGAGGACCTCAGTTGATTCTGTCACGCACCGCGCCAGAATTCATCATGAAGTTGTTTGAACTTGAAGTTCCCGAGATTGAGGATGGTTTGCTTGAAATCAAGGCCGCAGCGCGGGATCCCGGAATGCGGGCAAAGATTGGTGTCAAGTCGAACGATCCTCGTGTCGATCCAATCGGTACCTGTGTCGGCATGCGAGGTTCACGAGTAACCGCCGTGACCAATGAATTGTCCGGTGAGCGTGTGGATATCATTCTCTGGTCAGCTGATCCGGCACAGTTTGTCATCGGTGCATTGGCACCCGCCGAGGTGCAAAGCATTGTCGTCGATGAAGAGCGGCATGCTATGGATGTCGTGGTCGATGAGAACAACCTTGCCATCGCTATTGGGCGCGGTGGGCAAAACGTTCGTCTGGCATCGGAATTGACCGGTTGGACCATCAATTTGATGACCGTCGAAGAGTCACAGGAGAAATCTGAATCGGAGCACAGCTCGATCCGTGCTCTATTCGTCGAAAGACTCGATGTGGATGAAGAAGTGGCAAATATCCTGATTGAAGAAGGCTTTTCAACATTGGAAGAAATTGCCTATGTTCCTCTGGCAGAAATGCTCGAAATAGAAGCATTCGACGAGGCCACCGTAACCGAACTTCGAGATCGTGCGCGGAATGTGTTGCTTACAGAGGCCATCGTGGACGAAGAGCAAATGGAAAAGGTGGCTGATGACCTGCTGGCTCTTGAAGGTATGGACAAACCACTTGCTGCAAAACTGGCGAAGAACGGCATCACTGACCGGGACGCTCTGGCGGACCTGGCAACAGACGAGTTGACCGAGATGACCGGCATAGATGTGGAGCGCGCAACAGCGCTGATCACTGTTGCGCGCGCCCATTGGTTCGCCGAAGAAGAATGAGAGGTACCGCATGGCTTTGATGACAGTTTCCCAATTCGCTACCGAGCTGAAAATGCCGGCACCGGCCCTGCTTGAGCAACTGGCAAAAGCCGGTGTCAGCAAGCAGGAATCGAACGATGTTCTGTCCGAACAGGACAAGACGCGGCTGCTTGACTATTTGCGCAAGTCGCATGGCGATACGGTGCCCAAGGCCAAAATCACTCTGACACGCAAGCAGACCAGTGAGATCAGGGCTTCTGACTCTACAGGTAAGGCGCGCACGATCCAGGTTGAAGTGCGCAAGAAGCGAGTATTCGTCAAGCGTGACGCCAGCGAGTTGGCCGCAGAAGCCGCAGCCGAGGTGCCAGTTGTAGTTTCAGCGGAGGTAGTCCCTGAGCCTGTGGCGCCCATTGTGACCATTCCGGAGCCGATACCGACTGTCGAGGTCGCCAAAGTGGTTGAGGCTGAGGAAATTGTCGAAGCACCAAAAGTGGAAGCACCTGTCGCAGTGGTTGAGAAAAAGGCGCCTGCGGCGCCCCGCTCAAAACCTGCCCCTGTTACGCGATCGGTCATTGATCCGGCACAAAAAGCAATACGCGAAGCTGAATCGAAGCGCCAGGGCAAACTGTCTGCAATCCAGGCTGCAGAATTCAAGGAAAAAAATGAGCGCGAAGCCAAGGCAAGGGCAGACGCTGAGGCGCGGCTTGCTGAACAACAAGCGCAATTAGCCGCTGCAGAAGCGCAGAAGGCCAAGGATCAAGCCGCAGGGGTAACCGGCACAATTCATAAGCCGGCAGCCAAGCCGGGTGAAGGAAAGGCGAAGCCGGCGAAGAAAGATGCCTGGAAAGATGAGGCGGCAAAGCGACGTGCGATCAAGACGCGCGGTGATGCGGGTACCTCAGGCTGGAGAGGATCCAAAGGCGGTGGTCGGCATGGTCGTCATGGCCATGCAGAGGATGCTCCACCGCCGCAACCGGTTGAGGCTATCGTTCGCGAAGTGCATGTGCCCGAAACCATTTCAGTGGCAGATCTTGCACACAAAATGACTGTCAAGGCGACTGAAGTCATCAAGACGCTTATGAAAATGGGCTCGATGGTCACCATAAACCAGGTTCTCGACCAGGAAACTGCAATGATCGTGGTCGAGGAAATGGGCCATATCGCATTTGCTGCAAAACTGGATGACCCGGATGCTTTCCTCGCGGATGAAGGTGAACACGCAGATGTTGCGCAACTCCCGAGGGCACCGGTTGTTACGGTAATGGGTCACGTTGACCACGGAAAAACCTCTTTGCTCGACTACATTCGCAAGAGCCGGGTTGCTCATGGCGAGGCGGGTGGAATTACTCAACACATAGGTGCCTATCACGTCGAAACTCCGGGCGGGATGATTACCTTTCTCGACACACCGGGTCACGAAGCATTTACTGCTATGCGCGCACGAGGTGCAAAAGCGACCGACTTGGTCATACTCGTCGTGGCCGCGGATGACGGCGTAATGCCGCAGACCAAGGAAGCCATTCATCATGCAAAAGCCGCAGAGGTTCCTCTGGTTGTCGCTATAACCAAAATTGACAAACCCGATGCGAATCTGGAGCGCGTCAAACAGGAACTGGTTGCCGAAGGCGTAGTACCTGAGGAATATGGTGGTGACTCGCCGATTGTGGGGGTCTCCGCAAAAACAGGCGAGGGTATCGATTCTTTGCTGGAGCAGGTCCTGCTGCAAGCGGAAGTACTTGAACTTGTTGCGCCAGTTGAGGCACCAGCCAAAGGGTTGGTGATTGAGGCCCGCCTCGACAAGGGCAAGGGTCCGGTTGCGACTATCCTGGTTCTTTCAGGAACACTGCGCCGTGGCGATGTTCTTTTGGCGGGTGCCGTGTTTGGTCGTGTTCGTGCCATGCTGGATGAAAACGGCAAAACCATTGAGTCTGCAGGTCCTTCTATTCCGGTAGAAATTCAGGGTCTTACCGACGTTCCGGCTGCTGGTGATGAAGTCATGATTCTTCGCGATGAGCGCAAGGCGCGTGAAATCGCTTTGTTCCGTCAAGGAAAATTCCGCGACGTCAAGCTTGCCAAGCAGCAGGCGGCCAAGCTAGAAAACATGTTCGAGCAATTGGCAGAAGGCGAAATTCGTACCTTGCCGCTCATTATCAAGGCAGATGTTCAGGGCTCTCAGGAAGCGCTGGTGCAATCGCTGAACAAGCTGTCAACTGATGAGGTAAAAGTTACGGTGGTACATGCTGGCGTGGGTGGTATCAGCGAATCCGATATCAATCTCGCAGCGGCCTCCAAAGCTGTAGTTATCGGCTTCAATACGCGTGCTGACGTAGGCGCACGCAGGGCAGCCGAGAGTCTTGGTGTGGACATTCGCTACTACAACATCATTTATGCGGCTGTGGATGAAGTGAGGGCCGCACTGTCCGGAATGCTTGCGCCCGAGAAACGGGAGGTCATCATGGGTCTCGTCGACGTTCGCCAAGTTTTCCGTGTCTCCAGAATTGGGGCTATCGCGGGTTGTATGGTGTTGTCTGGTGTTGTCAAACGCAATTCGTCGGTGCGGATACTGCGTAATAATACGGTGATCCACACTGGAGAACTGGATTCGCTCAAGCGATTTAAGGACGACGTACGTGAAGTCAAAGAAGGTTTTGAGTGTGGTTTGAGCATCAAGAACTTTAATGACATCAACGAGGGCGACCAAGTTGAGATGTTCGAAGTTCAGGAAATCGCTCGCACCTTGAACTGATTTCAAATGCCAGCGAAGCACAGCCAAGGTCGTGGATATGCGCGTTCCGACCGTGTTTCCGAGCAAATTCGTAGAGAACTTGCGGATCTGTTGCGTTTTCATCTCAAGGATCTGCGGATCGCACCAAAGCTGACTCTAGTGACCCTGACAGCGGTTGAAGTGACCGCTGACTATGCGCATGCCAAGGTGTTTTACACATCACTGGCAGATCCCGAGGCTAACCAGATGATTGCAGAGGGATTGCAACATTCAGCAAGTTTTCTACGCCGAGAATTGGGTCGAAGAGTTCGTATTCATCACATTCCTGAACTGCATTTTGTTTTCGACCCGTCTGTGCAGGAGGGAGCTCGTCTATCGAGACTGATCGATGAAGCGGTGGAGTCAGACAAAAAGCTTGCCGAAGAGTGAGTGACTCGAATCAAACCTGCAAACCGGTGCGTCGTCGACTCAGTGGAGTGCTGTTGCTGGACAAGTCTATTGGACTTTCTTCAAACCGTGCATTGCAGTTAGCCCGCAGACTTTTTAATGCAGAAAAAGCAGGGCATACGGGTACTCTGGACCCGCTGGCAACTGGTTTATTGCCCGTATGTTTCGGCGACGCAACAAAGTTTTCTGGTGAATTGCTCGGCGCGGACAAGAGCTACGTTGGGACTGCGCAACTAGGAGTTTCCACGGATACCGCAGATGCCGAAGGTCAAGTGCTGGAGCGTCGACCTGTAGCGGCTTCCCACGGCGACTTGAAGGAGGCTCTGGCGGCGTTTGTCGGCGAGTTTGACCAAATTCCGCCTATGTATTCAGCACTGAAACGAAATGGCAAGCCACTTTACGAATATGCCCGCGCCGGTATCGAAGTGGAGCGGGCGCCGCGTCGTGTCACGATTTACGAGGCACATCTGTTAGATCGGACAGGCGATTTGGCGAAAGATCACTTTTCTTTTGAGATTCGCTGCAGCAAAGGAACCTATGTCCGAACGCTGGCAGTCGATATAGGCGAAAGACTTGCATGTGGAGCCCATTTGACAGCATTGCGACGAACCGGAATTGGAATGTTTAGCGTCGAGCAGGCTTTTTCCTTGGAAGTTCTTGAAGAGATGAATGCGGAACAAAGAGATGCCTTGCTGTTACCGCCGGATGCACTGCTTTCCGAATTACCCACAGCCCGCTTGGGTGTTGGAGATGCGGCAAAGCTCAGGCAGGGGCAGGCTGTACGATGGTCCGGCGAAGAAGGTGTCCGCCTCCGAGTGTATGATTCTGGGAACAGATTCTTGGGTGTTTGCAGGCAGCTTGCCGATGGTTGGCTGCAACCTCAGCGGTTGGTAGCCAGCGCTTGAGCTAGGAATTCACGTTAAATGCTTGATTCGCAACCTCCCGAAACGCTATAATCCATGGTTCTCTAAGAGCCCAACATTACAGGATCAGCAAGGAAAACATAATGGCAATTTCCACAACCGACAAAGCCACGATCGTCACAGATTACCAGCGCGCCCAGGGTGACACTGGCTCGCCTGAAGTTCAGGTAGCACTCCTCACCGCGCGCATCAATGACCTTACGGGGCATTTCAAGGCTCACACCAAAGATCACCACTCGCGCCGTGGTCTTTTAAAAATGGTCAGCCAGCGTCGCAAAATGCTGGATTACCTCAAGCGCAAGAATGCCGACAGCTATCGTTCGCTGATCGAGCGCCTTGGTCTGCGCAAGTAATTTTATTTACAGCTTTGGTCCGGATTATTCCAACGCGCGATGCGCTTTGATCAAGAACCCGGACGGATTTGCTAAACAGGCCGGCACAGCCATGATGGTGGTGCCGGCTTTTATTTTTGTCGAAAGGAATTTTTTGTGCTGAATCCGATCAAGAAAAGTTTTGCCTACGGTGACCATACAGTCACCCTTGAAACAGCTGAGATCGCCCGCCAAGCGGGCGGCGCGGTCATGGTCACTATGGATGATACCGTTGTGCTCGCAACGGTGGTGGGTGCGCGGAACGCGAAACCTGGCCAGGACTTCTTCCCATTGACTGTTGATTACCAGGAGCGAACCTACGCAGCTGGTCGAATCCCGGGTGGTTTTTTCAAACGTGAGGGACGACCGTCCGAAAAGGAAATTCTCACCTGCCGACTGATCGATCGCCCTCTGCGTCCTCTGTTTCCGGATGCCTTCTATAACGAGGTACAGGTTGTATGTACAGTAATGTCGTGCAACCCGGAGATCGATCCGGATATCCCTGCCATGCTCGGAGCGTCAGCTGCCATGGCGATCTCTGGCATCCCGTTCAGCGGCCCAATTGGAGCCGCGCGCGTTGGCTATATTAATGGCGATTACGTTTTGTGTCCGACCAAGACCCAGTTGGAAAATACATTGCTGGACCTAGTGGTTGCCGGTACAGAAAACGCGGTATTGATGGTCGAATCAGAGGCCAAGCAGCTTTCTGAGGAAATCATGCTAGGGGCGGTTGTATTTGGCCATGACCAAATGCAGGCCGCGATCAAAGCCATAAATGAACTGGTGGAAGTTGCCGGCAAGCCGGAATGGGATTGGCAGCCCCCGGCAAAGGATGAGCCACTGATTGCTCGGGTTGCAGAGTTGGCCGAAGTCGAACTGCGCGAGGCTTACCAGATCACCAGCAAGCAAGATCGTACACTGAAGACTCGTGAAATCACGAAAAAAACCATTGCTGCACTAACCGAGGGTGTTGAAAATCCACCCGATTCCAATTTAATTGGCAACACAGTATTTGATCTGGAAGCGAAAATTGTACGCAGCCAGATTCTTAATGGCGAGCCTCGTATTGATGGCCGTGACACACGCACGGTACGTCCAATAGTCATTCGCAATGGGGTATTGGCCCGGACTCATGGGTCAGCGCTGTTTACCCGTGGCGAAACTCAGGCACTTGTTGTCGCTACGCTGGGTACTGGTCGCGACGAACAGATCATTGACGCTCTTCAGGGTGAGTATCGAGACCGCTTCATGCTCCACTACAACATGCCCCCCTACGCGACTGGCGAGACAGGTCGTGTAGGCACGCCGAAGCGCCGCGAAATCGGACATGGACGCCTGGCCAAACGCGCTCTGCTTGCCGTCTTGCCACCCCCTGAGGAGTTTGGTTATTCCATGCGTGTGGTATCGGAAATTACCGAGTCCAATGGTTCCTCTTCAATGGCTTCTGTTTGTGGTGGTTCGCTCGCACTCATGGACGCAGGGGTTCCTTTGAAAGCTCACGTAGCAGGTATTGCCATGGGTTTGATCAAAGAGGGAAGTCGTTTTGCTGTGTTGACAGATATCCTTGGCGACGAAGATCATCTCGGCGACATGGACTTTAAGGTTGCCGGCACCGATAGCGGCATCACTGCTCTGCAAATGGACATAAAAATCCAGGGCATCACCAAAGAGATTATGCAAGTGGCTTTGGCGCAGGCAAAAGATGCGCGCCTGCTTATTCTCGAGAAAATGCAGGCTTCGATGTCGGGTCACCGCGAAGAGGTTTCCAACTTTGCCCCGCGCATGATCCATATCAAGATCAATCCCGAAAAGATACGCGATGTAATCGGCAAGGGTGGTGCTGTCATTCGTGCGCTTACTGAAGAAACCGGATGTGTAATCGACATCGAAGATGATGGCTCGATCACTATTTCCTCGGTCAATGCCGACGCGGCACAGGTAGCTAAAAAGCGTATCGAAGACATTACAGCCGAGGTTGAGGTTGGCCGTATCTACGAAGGTACGGTGTTGCGCCTGCTGGATTTCGGCGCAATCGTTAGCTTGTTACCAGGAAAAGATGGCCTTTTGCACATTTCACAGATCGCCAGCGAGCGTGTGAACGCGGTCGCTGATTATCTCAAGGAAGGCCAAGTTGTGAAGGTAAAAGTCATCGAGACGGATGACAAAGGCCGAGTTCGCCTTTCAATGAAAGCGATTACTGCAGAATCAGCGGCACCAGCGGCTGATTAATAGGCTTTTCAAGTGAAAAAGGACGCTACGGCGTCCTTTTTTTTATGATATCCAGAAGATAAATTCGAAAATGTCCTACTTGCCTACCTGTTTTTCGCGATGCTCTTCCAATGTTTTGCAATCAATGCACATGGTGGCCGTAGGTCTTGCCTCAAGTCGCTTCAAGCCGATCTCGACTCCACAAGAGTCGCAATAGCCATAATCGCCACTTTCGATGTTGGCAATCGATTCGTCGATTTTTTTAATCAATTTCCGCTCTCGGTCGCGATTGCGCAGTTCAAGCGCAATATCGGATTCCTGGCTGGCGCGATCATTTGGATCGGCGAACACTGTCGCTTCATCCTGCATGGTATGCACTGTGCGCACGATATCTTCGCTCAATTCCTCTTTGAGTGAGTTCAAGATGTCTCGAAAATGAGCAAGCTGTTTCGCGCTCATATAGCTTTCACCCTTTTTCGGCGTGTAGGGTGGGAATTGCTTTTTGTGAAGTAAATCTTCAGTCATTGCAGATTGCCCATAATTTCAGAGAACCGGCTTTATAAACGAAACAACGATCGACTGCAAGTCAAGGTGTATATCGAGACAGTAACTCCCAGAATGAACCCTCGCGGGGGCATTGTCCCGGAGTGCAAAGGCTATATCTACCGATATTTGATTCAGCGGAGCATCAATAGTACGTGTCATGACCATAAGCGATTGACTGGTATAGACCGAGTTCTGTACAATCGCGCCGGTTCGGGGTGTGGCGCAGCCCGGTAGCGCGCTTGCTTTGGGAGCAAGATGTCGAGAGTTCGAATCCCTCCACCCCGACCAATTTATTATTGTGTGTTACAAAAAATGGGCTTCTGTCGAAAGGCGGAAGCCCTTTTTTTGGTCTTTTTCTGTTAAACATCAACGATTCACGGCGATAGAATCACCTTTACAATCGCGGAATCTCTGATTCATTCAGTTAGGGTGACGGCTAAAGGTAGCGACTTTGCGAGAAAGGGAGAGTTAAGTGTTCGAAAGCAAGCAGTGGCTCATTCTTGTTCTCACCCCGCTAATTTCTGCGTTGCTGACACAGGGATTGATGCTTCGAGCCTCGCGATGGGGACTGATCGATCATCCAGGATTGCGAAAAGTACATGACCATCCGACACCGTTAGTCGGTGGCTTGGCTATTCTGTTGACACTGATAATTTCACAAGTTTCTGTGGTTCGGGTTCCATTCGAAAGCTGGACCTTGCTTTCCGCCCTTTTTGTTGTGACTGTTATTGGCGTGGCAGATGATGCTAGGAATTTGAGTCATCGAGCCAAGTTCTTGGCCCAGTCTGTTGGCGCAGTTATCGTTGTTTCGGGTACATCGGTCTGGGTCACGCATCTTGGAAACCTGGCTGGACTTGGCGACATTGAGCTTGGGAAATGGTCGTTGATAGTCACGGTGATTTCATTCGTTGGAGTTATGAATGCAATTAACATGATCGATGGTCTTGATGGACTCTCCTGCAGTGTTTCACTTTTTCCTGTATTGCTTCTAGCATTTCTTGCGATGGTGGGAGGCTCGTCGGGGACAGTGTTTGAGCTGTTGCTACTCGCGGGGGCAATTCTTGGGTTTTTGTCGCTCAACCTAAGGCTAGGCCGTCCTAAAGCGAGAGTCTTCTTGGGGGATACGGGGGGCATGGTAATAGGTATGCTGCTTGCTTGGTATTCCGTAAAGCTAGCGGGTTCCTCGACGTCGGTAATCAAACCGATTACGGCTGTATGGGTTTTGGCAGTGCCACTGCTTGATATGGGTAGCGTGATGTTGCTGCGCATGCACCAACGAAAAAGTCCATTTCACGCTGATCAGCAGCATATGCATCACGTTCTGTTGAAGGCCGGTTATTCGGTCAATCAGGTTGTTGCAATCATGGCAGGAAGTTCACTCATGTTCGGATTGATTGGAATAACCGCTGAACGTAGCGGTGTTCCTGAAGTAGGAATGCTGTGTGTGTTTCTTGCACTTTGGGGTCTGAACGTTTATGCACTGAAGCGCCCGGAATTGGTACGAGAGACCGCAAGACGACTTATTCTTCCCAAACCCCAGTGAATCGTTCTGACTGAAATTGAAGTCAGCTAAACAACATATTGTTTGCGCACTGACGATTCTCGGCTTTGGGTTCTCGTCAGTCAGCGCATATGGGGAGGCTTCTTCTCAGAGTCAGTTGCCTGTCAGCAAGTCCGTTACCTTGAGTGCGAAAGTCAAACCTGAAATTAGGGCCAAGTCGAAGTCCAAGTCGAAGTCGAAGTCGAAGTCGAAGTCGAAGTCGAAGTCGAAATTCACGGCATCAAATGTAGATCAATTCATGATCTCGGCGAACTCGACCAAATTTATTGAAATTGATGAAGCGATCTTTGACAGCGAAGTAGCCGCCGCTCGTAAGGAAGTGGCTCACAAGTCCGGAAGAATTCGTGGAAGAGAGCGCTTGGCTCGCGCTTCGGTGATTCTCATTGACCATGCTTTGCATGCAGAAGCCCTGGGCGATCTTGATCGCGTGAGACATCTGATCCGGAAGCTGAAAAGGAATCTGTTCGACACCGGTTGGCGAGTGCAAAGGATGGCGTTGAGCGGGAATGTAAAGGCCAAGCAGGCAGTTGGGTTTCTTCAACTGCATGGCATTTTGCTCAACAGAGATCACGAAAAGTCTTGTTCTGAATTTATGTCAGCAGCAGAAAAACTTGCGCCAGCAGCTTGGCATTCAGCCCAATGTCTCATGGATTCCTTACCCAGCAAGGCTTGGGTATCCATGGAACATGCAGCAAGCATGGAGCATGCGGCCGCTCAAGAATGGATGGGGCGACGTTGTCTGGGCGAATTTGGTGCTGAAGAAAAAAGCGATACCTGTGCTAGATTTTATATTGAGCACTCGGCGAATCAGGGGAGGCCTAGCGCGAAAGTGTTGCTGGCCTATTTGCTGATCAATGGACAGGGAGGGGCGGTTGATGTGCCACGGGCGATCGATTTGTACACGGCAGCCTCGAAAAACGGCGATGCCAACGCGCAGAACAATCTTGGCGAACTCTATGAAACCGGACGAGGTGTTAGCAAGGATTTCAGCGTTGCATTAATGTGGTACGAAAGAGCGGCTGACGCCGGTTTGGGCTCCGCTCAGTTCAATGCGGGGCGACTATGGGCCGTCGGGGCGGGAGGGAGCAAGGATTTTGCAAAAGCTCGAGCCTTGCTGACTAGAGCAGAAGGCAACGGAGTTCTTCAAGCAAGACAGGTTCTTGATTGGCTTGATAAAGAGCGTACGCAGGTAAGCGAAAAATCGAATAAGTGATGCGTAGCGGCTCCAGCGGCGATGGTTAGCCATGATAGCCAGGAGGCGTATACTTATCTCTCCTTTTCAGCGGATAACCACGTGAGCCGACATTTGTTCGTGCTGATATTTTCCATTGTTGTCTCGATGGGACCCGCTTGGGCTGAAAGCGAGAGCGGTTTGGATCGGCAGACATTTATTTATCACCCGCTGCTGCTGAGTGACCTCGGTCCTCAAATTGATCCCGAAGTGCATGTTGGTCCGTCGATTGATATTCACCGCGCCTATCTGCTGGAGATTAGCGAGGAAGAGTTTACGACCAAAGCAACGGCTTCATTTCGGAGCCTGTGGGATCGAATCCGGAACGGATTTGCTTTCCCGGCACTTAAAGGCCCGCGGGTCGCTGGGCGTGAACTTTGGTACGGTCAGCGCAAGGATCTCGTCGCCAATATCAGCGGGAAAGCCCGTCGCTATCTGTTCCACATTGTTGAAGCAGTCGAAAAGAGGGGTTTGCCAACGGAGCTAGCTTTGCTTCCATTTATCGAAAGCGGATTCGAACCGGGTGCGCTTTCGACCGCCCAAGCTGCAGGGTTGTGGCAGTTCATTCCAGGTACGGCGGAGCGTTTTCGCTTAAAGCTTACAAAGCAATACGATGCCCGACGGGATATTGTCGCTTCCACCGATGCCGCGTTGGACTATCTAGAGTTCTTGCACGAAATTTTCAGCGATTGGCAGCTTGCACTTGCGGCCTACAATTGGGGCGAAGAGGCCGTTTTGAGATCAGTACAACGCAATCAATCAAAGGGGATTGCAACAGATTACGAGAGTTTGAACTTGCCAGAGGAAACGCGCGCTTACGTGCCAAAGCTTATGGCAATCAGAAATATCGTGATGAGCCCGGATTTGCATGGAATTGAGTTGGCGGATATACCAAATACGCCCTATTTTTCGGAAATTGACGTTGACGTGCCTCTTGATATTCAGTCGGTGGCCCGCCTGGCTGGTTTGCCGGCAGAGGAGGTCATCGCTCTCAATCCGTCTTCCAATTCTGTGGTTATTTCAGGAAAGGGCCAGCCGACAATTCTGCTACCGACTGATCGGATAGAGAGTTTTTCTCAGAACGTTGCCGAATACACCCTCAAAGTCAGAGAGGAAAAAAAAATAGGCAAAAGGAAGGCGAGCCCCAATTCTTTTGCTGACTCAAAATCGGTCAAGGCAAAGCCGCAATGAATCGAACAGGACGTCGGTGTTTGTTGCTGGGCATTTTTCTGTTTGAGTCGACATTGAGCACGGCTCGAGCGAACGCTCTGGAAGAATCAAAATTGACCTATGAGCAAACGGAAGACCGATCAATTTTTATAGCCAATGTAAGAAAAGCTCGACAAGGCGATTCTTCAGCGCAGTGGAAAGTTGGTTTGACGTATGCAAAGCTAGGAGATTACGTGCGCTCCGTGCCCCTGCTCCGCTCTGCAGCAGAGCAGGGGCATGCGCGAGCAGCCGAGCTATTGGGATGGAACTTCGAAAACGGACTTGGTACTGCAAAAAACCTCGGTGAAGCCAAGCGTTGGTATTTGTTTGCCGCCGCAGAGGGTGAGGCAGGTGCGATGGCGGCACTAGGCCGATTGTTGCTGAAGGAAGAAGGGCCGAATGGGCTAGAAGAGGCTTGGCAGCAATTTGAAACAGCGGCTCGAATGAATAACTCTGACGCCCAGTACTTTCTGGGATGGATGCTGACGCAGGGTATGGAGAAGTCCAAAGATGATGCGCTTGCTTACGATTGGTTTCTTAAGGCGGCGCGTCAAGGTCACGTTGGCGCTCAACTGGCAGTTGCCGCGCATCTCCTGAGGGGCCTGGGGGTTTCGGCAGACGAAGAGTCAGCCCGCAAATGGTTGGCACGAGCGGCCGCAACGGGCAATCCAGTCGGGAACTACATGCTCGGACGCTTGCGCGCAGGAGCGGGCAAGGGTGAGCGGGAGCTCGCAATCCGGGCATATCGAATTGCGGCTTCGGGCGGGCATCGAGCGGCGCAATACGAGTTGGCAGACCTGCTGGCTAGTTCCGATGCTGAAGCAGATCGGACAGAAGCCGTGATATGGTTGGGTAGGGCGATTGAAGCAGGGCACAAAGCGGCCGCAAACCGCTTGGGGGAGTTGTACCGTGACAGCGAAAGAGTACCTCACCAACTGGACAAGGCCCGTAGTCTTTTTCAGCAGGCGGCTGAGCACGGTGATGCAAACGCCATGTATAATCTGGCTGAAATGTTGAACAACGGTCTTGGTGGGCAAAGGGATACTGAGATGGCCTTGAAATGGTATGTCCGCGCGGCTGACGACGGGAACGAGAGGGCGTACGAGGTGGTGTCCGGTTTGCTGAATAATTCGGTGAACACTTCCGCGCTGGGTCTGAAGGGGTTTTGGCAATAGTGCGCCTATGTTGTTTCTGAGCTACAGGCCCATGTTTTCATGCAGTTAGAGATTGACATCTGACGAGCTGAACGTATGATCAGGAAAAAGCGAGGCAATCTAGAGAAATTGGATCACTAAAGTTTTTTAATTTATTGATATATATACTTTTTGCGGTTCTGATGCGGACGTATGGGTATTGAAGCCAAGCGGTTTGAGACGGAGAGTGCCGCTACTGGACATTACACAGATTCAATATGTGTTTAACCGAGAGTATTACGGGACTATAAATCGTGATGATGAAAACTACATTCGGCAAGGGTAATCGGGCGCTAAACGCTGGCTTGGTATCGTTGCTTGCACTATCGTTGCCAGCTTTGGCGCAGGACGCTGGCAAGCCATCGGGCATACCTTGGGGTCCGGTTGTGGTGTATCCCGAAGTCGATTTGACATTGAAGTCGAACGATAATATTTATTCCCAGCCGTCGACCGGTACACGAAAGAGCGCGAATATCACCGTAGTCGCGCCGAAGGTCAAGATCGAAGCGAAGGATGGCCCGCACACCTACGACGCCAGCTACCGCGTCGAACACGGCTCCTACAGTGGCGTGTCTTCGGCCAACTACACCGATCAGGCGATTGGCGCCAATGCCCAGTGGGTGTTTTCGGGGCGGGCCGGCCTGAAGTTGGGCGCCGAGTACATGTTGGGTCACGACGATCAGGGCGCGGTTCCTGGTGCCGCCACTCACGCCAACCCGGACAAGTATCACCAGACATCCTTCAACGCACTGGGCGGCTATGGTGCGGAAGGCGCTAAGGGGCGCTTCGAGGTTGAGGCAGCCTTGATCAACAAGCGCTATGACAATTTTAAGCTGGACAATGCCGGCAACCCGGACAACACGAAGCGGGATCGAGACGATGCCAAGCTTGGCGCAACCTTCTACTGGCGTGTGGCACCGAAGACCCAGTTGCTGTTTCAGGCCGTGCAGACGAAGTACGACTACAAGCCGAGCTCATTTGCAGGCTGGACGACACTGGACAGTACCGAGCGCAAGTACAACTTCGGTGTCACCTGGGAAGCGGCTGCCAAGACCACGGGTATTTTCAAGGTTGGTCACACCAAGAAAGACTTCAGCGATGCCAGTTTGCGTGATTTCTCGGGGTCGGGTTGGGAAGGTCAAGTCAAGTGGAGTCCTCTGACCTATTCCAATTTCAATTTCACCACTGGAAAGAGCCCCGGCGAATCGACGATCGGCAACGCCTCGCTTGATTCGCGCTATGGTGTTACATGGAACCATGCTTGGAACAGCCGCCTGTCTTCTGATGTGTCCTATAACAAAACCGATACCGAGTATCAGACCAATGCTGGTGCCGGTCAGAAGGACAAGATCGATGCTTACGGCCTGAAGCTCAACTACAAGTGGACGCGCAACTTCAAGGTGGGTATGGGCTACGACCGCACGGACAAGACATCCAGCAACGCTACGTCGGCCTACAAGCGCGATATCTGGAGCATCTTCCTTAATGCAGCGATCTGAGGCCAGCACGCTGGTTCTGATGTGAGTCGTTTGCTAGAATTAGAGGGGGTTTGACCCCCTCTAATTTTTTGTTCCCGGTATATTCATGAGAGGCCAGTTATCAATGGGCGGTTTTATCAAATGCCTGCTTTTCGCAGGCTTTTGGGCTGTATCTTTTGTATCTTTTTCGCAAAGTTCAACGCCCTCAACTTCCGACGCACGCCTGTCGTCCTATCGCTTGGGTGCGGGCGACGTAGTGAGCATTCGTGTTCTCGGCGAGGACGATCTGAAGCGCGAGAAAATCAGGCTTAGCGACGCCGGCACCATTTCTTTTCCGATCATTGGCGAGATACGGGTCCTTGGAAAGAGGGTAATCGAATTGGAAACATTGATTGCCGACGGTTTGCGCGGCAAGTATTTGTTGCACCCGGTGGTGTCAGTCACGATAGAAGAATATAGGCCGTTCTTCATGAACGGCCAGGTCGAAAAACCCGGTGCCTATCCTTACCAGCCCGGCTTGACGATTCGCAAGGCCGTATCCTTGGCCGGTGGGTTCAAGGAACGCGCATCTAAAGAAAAAATCTTTGTGATTCGTGAGAATGACAAAAAGCAAACATCCGAGCAGGTCGATCAATCTACTCTCGTCAGCCCGGGAGACATCATTACTGTTGAAGAGAGCTTCTTCTAAATATGGATCATCCCGCAGCATCGCCGGTTGTTGCCTCCGCCTCGCAGCCTGTATACGTGCCGAGTGATCGTCCCGAGCATGACGCCGACCGTCTTGCCGAGCAGTTGCGGTTCTGGCGCCGCAGTATTTCAAAGCATAAATGGAGTGCGCTGGGACTTGCCATGGCGGTTGCTTTGCTGGCGACATTGATCGTCTTTGTCATGCAGCCCACCTATCGCTCGACGGCAACTCTGATGCTCGAATCAAGCAAGAACAAGGTCGTCAGCATCGAAGAAGTCTATAGTTCCATGAGTTCCAGCCGTGAGTATTACCAGACTCAGGCAGAGATTCTCAAGTCCGAGGAACTCGCTCGCCGCGTTGTTGCCAAGATGAAGCTGACGGAACACCCGGCTCTTGACCCCAGGCAGCAGGTAGATACCGGCTTCTCGATCAAGAAACTGCTACCAGCCGCCTGGATCGGCGAGGAGGAGTCTGACAAGTTTTCTCCGGAAAAGGTTCAGGCTGCGGTTATCGGCCGATTCATGAAGAACTTGACGATTGAACTGGTACGCAACAGCCAATTAATCAGGATCAGTTTCGAGAGTCCCGACAAAGAATTTGCCGCCAAGGTTCCCAACTGGGTTGCCGATGGTTTCATCGAAGCCGACATGGATGCTCGCTTGGCGATGACGCAAAAGGCCGGCGCATGGTTGACCGAGCGCCTAACCGGGTTACGCAAAAAACTGGAGGCCTCAGAGCAGGAATTGCAGAAGTTTCGCGAGCGGGAGAGGATTATCGATGCCAAAGGGGTAGCGCAAAGCGGCGCCTCCAGGCAACTCGAGGAACTTTCGGGTGGATTGGTCGCGGCGCGGCAGAAAAGGGCCGAGGCAGAAGCTGCTTATCAGCAAGTGCAGAGCGCGAAGAAATCGCGCCTGGATCTTGAGTCAATTCCCGCGATTCAAAAAAGTCCGATCTACATCCAACTCAAGGGTGTCGAATCTGCGGCGGAAAGTCGCTTGGCGGATGCGGCAAAGAAATATGGTCCTGCACATCCCAAATGGCAGACGGCAGAAGCCGAGGTGCGCGCCGCAAGGCTGAACACCAAGCAGCAGGTAGACACAATCACCACCAGCATCACCAAGGAATACGAACTTGCGCGCGCCCAGGAGACTTCAGTTGAACGTGCCCTGGCCCAAAGCAAGGGTGACATTCTGAATCTGAATCGCAAGGAGTACGAGCTTGGTGTGCTTGAGCGCGAAGTAGCATCGAACAAGAGCCTTTACGAAATGTTCACCACGCGCATGAAGGAAACCAATGTTGCCGGCGACTTGCAATCCCCCATCGCGAGGATAGTCGATCCAGCTGTGGTCAAGAGCGGCCCTTATAGTCCGAAGAAGTTCAGAATCATCGGCATAGCTGCAGTGGTCGGATTGATCCTCGGTATCATGCTGGCTCTGCTGCTTGAGTACCTCGACAACACGATTAAAACCGCCGAGGACGTTGACAGCAAGTTGCGTCAAGCGATGCTCGGCCAATTACCGCGAATCAAAGGGAAAATAGAAGCGGGTGATCTTCAAATTGCATTTATCAAAGACAAAGATCCCGGATTTTCGGAGGAAATACGTTCGATTCGAACTGGCGTGATGTTGTCTTCGATCGATTCACCGCATAAAGTACTTCTGGTGACGTCATCTGTTCCAGGCGAAGGCAAGACATCGGTCGCAACCAATATCGCCCTTGCTTTGGGGCAGGTCCGCAAAGTATGTCTGATCGACGCAGACATGCGCCGACCGCAAGTAGCGAAGGTGCTCGGCGTCGATTCCAACAGCAAGGGCTTGTCAAATTTGGTGTCGGGGTCCGATCCAACATCGGAATGCCTGCATTTCAACAAAGAACTGGGCATTCATATCATTCCCAGCGGTGTTGTTCCTCCAAATCCGCTGGAATTGCTTTCGTCGATACGGTTTGCCGAGGCCATGAAATGGCTGGAGGACAGCTTCGATGTCGTCATCATCGATAGTCCGCCACTGCAACTGGTCAGTGATCCATTGATTCTTTCGCAGTATGCTCACTCTGTCATTTATGTCGTCAAGGCTGACGCCACCCCCTATCAGGTCGTTCAAGGGGGTCTTGAGCGTTTGCAGGATGCGAAAGCGCATATTCTAGGCATCGTCATCAATCAGATCGACAGGGAAAAGGCCGACCGCTATTACGGGTACGGAAAATACAGTGCCTATGGCTATGGAAAGAAATATAGCTACAGCAGCGGGTATTCTTCCAAGTCGGCGTGATTGATCTTCACTGCCATCTTCTTCCCGGGATAGACGATGGCCCTGAGGATTTGGCCTCAGCATTGCTTCTTGCCCGCCACGCGGTCTCTTCCGGAATTAAAACAGCGGTCGTTACGCCGCACATGCATCCCGGCCGCTACGAAAATAGGGCGTCAAACATTGGCGAAGCGGCAAGCGCATTTCAAGCAGTTCTTGATGCCGAAGGCATTGCCTTGGAGATCAGATTCGCAGCTGAGGTCAGGCTGGACCATGAAATACTGACCTGGGTACACGGCGATCACATTCCCTATCTGGGTTATTGGCAAGGCGAGCGCGTCATGTTGCTCGAGTTTCCTCATAGCCATGTCCCCGTTGGCGCTGACAAGCTCGTGGCCTGGTTGCTCAAGCAGAAAATCCGTCCGATGATTGCTCATCCGGAACGCAACAAGGATATTCTGCGCAGCGTCGACAAGCTGGTACCCTTTATCCAGATGGGTTGTCTGTTGCAAGTAACAGCGGGTGCGGTGGCGGGAACTTTTGGTGAGAACGCCCGAATACGTGCAGTCGATCTCCTGCAGCGCGGCTGGGTGACGGTGCTCGCTTCGGACGCGCACAACCTTGAGGCACGCCCACCCGAGCTCGAACCCGGGCGGGCTGCGGCTGCGACAGTGGTCGGCGAAACCGAATCGTGGAATCTGGTTCGGCACCGCCCGGCCGTCATCTCCGGCGTGTCAATCGACAAGTAAGCGTGCTCACGATGCTATGGACACGCCTGCCAGCAGCATTGATTCTTGGTACCGTCCTGACCGGCGCGATCTGGATTGCCGGGCATGTTTTTCTCGCCGACGTGACCAGTCAGGATGCTCGCTACTACATCAAGCGTTGGCGCACGGGAGCGGTGACGCTCACCCCCGCTCGTCTCGACGGGATCCAGGCGGACCTGGCGCGGTCCGTGGCCTACGACCCGGCAAATCCAAACTATCAGGAAGACTTGGCGCGCTTCCTCACCTGGCGCAACGCGGGCGCGACTCTGCTTGATCCTGCGGCACGACGGGATCGAACCCGTGCGCGCGAACTGTTCAC
>JAIPCS010000217.1 GCA_021738105.1 Sulfuritalea sp. | reverse complement strand
TAGGATCCTTCTGGACTTGCACCATCAGCGACTGCCCTTCGCTGAGAATCCGCTCTATCGGACGTGTTTCGTGGCTGCCTATACTATTGCTACCGTTGCGCTCACTCCAGATATCTGCGACGTGGAGAAATGCGGTGCGCTCCAGCCCAATTTCTATAAATGCCGACTGCATTCCTGGCAGTACGCGTACCACTCGGCCAAGATACACGTTGCCAACAATGCCACGACCATCGGTCCGTTCGATGTGAAGTTCCTGCACCACACCCTGCTGCAACAGGGCGACGCGGGTTTCCTGCGGCGTGAAATTGATCAGGAATTGCTCGTTCATTGATAGGCTTTTCGTGGAGCGGTTTGATCGCTATCAGGAGTATTCGCCGGCAGGCGCGCACAAAACACAAGCATATTTTTCCGGGTAGTCGTCATCCGTGTTCTGACAGGCGAAGAGATCACAATGGATAGCCGAATTCATTCAACAGCAAGGAGGTTTCACAGAGTGGCAAGCCGACGATGCCGGAATGTGATCCATGAATTTTCTCGATGAATGCGGCGGCGCGTCCCTGGATACCGTAAGCACCGGCCTTGTCCATCGGTTCACCGCTACGGACATAGTGCCGGATTTCATCAGCGGTGAGCGAACGGAAACATACTTCGCTGACAGAAAGCCGATGTTCAAGCTTGTCGCCGAGGCCCACCGCCACTGCCGTGAGTACTCGATGGCTGCGACCGGATAGTCGGCTCAGGATTTTTTCGGCATCGGCTTCGTCGCGCGGTTTGCCGATGATCTCTCCATCGAGATCAAGGGTCGTGTCGGCAGCCAGGACCGGACGGGGGACCAGCGGACGTTGTGCGAGCAGATTGACCCCAAAAGCGGCCTTGGCTCGAGCGACACGTAGTACATAGATATCGGGAGTTTCGTCGGCGAGCCAGGCCTCGTTCACCTCTTTGTCTTCACGCGGTTCGCTACGAAATAACAACAGGTCGAATCGTATGCCGATCTGGGTCAGCAACTCGCGTCGGCGCGGGCTTCTGGATGCAAGGTAGATGCGGGGATCAATCATGATTCAATTTTTGAGATTGGGGACTTTCGAGCATAGCCTCAGTCACGATGATAGGGGTGGTTCTTTATCACGCTGGAAGCTCTATACAGTGCTTCGGCAAGAATGACGCGAATCAGGGCGTGAGGTAGCGTCAGGCTGGAAAGGCGCATGGTTTCGCTAGCGCTGTTCTTGATCCGGGGGGCCAGCCCATCAGGCCCGCCAATGATGAACGCTACGTCCTTGCCGCCCGCCATCCATTTTGCCAGACGGTCGGCCAGTTGCCGAGTTGTCGGTGCATCACCGCGTTCGTCCAGCGCGATGCGCCGGCAGTCGGGGGGCAGCTTTGCTTCAATGCGCGTCGCTTCGAGCGACATCATCAGTTCCGCCGGTTTGCCCAAGCTGCGTGCCTCGGGTTTGATCTCCAGCAGTTCAAGCGAAAGTTCCCGCGGCATCCGTTTCGCATACTCGGCCCAGCCGGCCTGTACCCACTCCGGCGGTCGCTGAGATACCGCCGCAACGATCAGTTTCATTCTTCGTCAGTATCGTTACCGGGCTTTTTCCTGGAGCGCTTGGGGACAACCTTCCATAGTTCTTCAAGGTTGTAGTGGCTGCGTATCATGGGTTGCATGACATGCACCACGATGTCGCCGAGATCGACCAGCACCCATTCGCCGGATTCTTCGCCTTCAATGCCGATAACTTGAGCACCGGCTTCTTTCGCCTTGTCGAGGACATTTCTCGCCAGGGACTTCACATGGCGATTCGAATCCCCTGTGGCGATAATGACGCGGTCGAACATATCGGAAATTTTGCTGGTATTGATGACCTCGATATCCTTGGCCTTGATGTCTTCGAGCGCGGCGACGGCGATTTTTTGCAGTTTTCTAATGTCCATGCGGAGTCCGGTAGATTTGTTGGGATTCAATATAGTCGAGAACGGTATCGGGGACCAGATAGCGAACACTGAGGCCTTCGGCCAGACGGCGGCGAATTTCGGTAGCGGAAATTTCAAGCGCCGTGATGGAAAATGAAACAACTTTCCCGGCGGCAGCCTTGGCCAGCGCGCCCGCTTCGCTTTGGCGCGTGGCAAATTCGGGATCGGGGGCCGTGTCGCCAGAGCCGACTTTTAATTCATGACCCGGTCGCGTCGCCACCGCGATATGCGCAAGCTCAAACACGTCGCGCCAGCGGTGCCAGGCTTCCAGTCGTGCGAAAGCGTCGGCGCCCAGTATCAGCACCAGAGGGCGCGCCGGACCTTGCAAGAGGCGTTGGCGTTCGAGGGTATCGACGGTGTAGCTTGGCACCGGTTTTTCTGCTGAATTCAACACTTCCGAGGCGTCGATACTGAAGCCCGGCGCGGCGGCAAGCGCCCGCTCGACCATCGCCAGGCGGTGCGCTCCGGAGCATTGGGGAGTGTCCCGCAAGGGTGGATTACCTGCCGGAACGAGGCACACCTCTGCCAGTCTCAATGCTTCACGGGCCTCCTGCGCCAGCCGCAGGTGAGCAATGTGCAACGGATCGAAGGTGCCGCCGAGCAGTCCAAGCACTCCGTCGCCGGTGCTACTCATCAGAGCTTTCCGGGGATCCGAATACATCCCGATAGGACAAGTAGACGCTGGCGACCAGGGTGGGGGCAAGTACAAAAATCAGCAGCATGCGCAACATTACCGACAAGACCGTGAGCAGTGCCGGTGAAATCAGCCCGGCGACGATGAGCAACAAGCCCGGAATCAGGGCGCCCACCAGGATCAGGGTGAGTCCGTACATGGCGAAGGCGCGCCAATTGCGCCAACTCGCCACAAAGCTGAAGAACAGGGATTTTCCCGCGCGGACACCGTTCCAGGCCGTCAGCAGCGGTGCGAACCAGAACGCCATCAGCAGCGGCGACGCCATGAGGAGGATCAGCGACAGATCGCGAAGGAGTGCCATTGCCTCTTTATCGTCGAGTCCATCGCTGATATTGATCGGATCACCCAGAGCAAAGCCGACCAATACCAGCAAACTCGATCCAAGCAAGTGCAGGCCGCCGAGCCGGGCCAGCCCAATTTTTTGGGCACTGATCCCTTCGATCAGGGTTTCACTTGTGAATGTTTGTCCGCGTTCTATCGCACGGCAGCCGTTGGCCAGCATGACAGTGAATGTCGGCAGCAGCAGCGGCAACAGAATCGGACCGACCTTGGGTATCAAATTGACCATGATCACCGTCAGCAGGTAAGCAAACGTGAGGGCGGTTGCCAGCGGCGGATGGCGACGGAACAGCGCGAATCCTGCGATCAGCCAGAAAACGCCGTGGCGGGCGGGAAGTCGGCGGGCGTCCATCAACCCTCACCTTTCTGCATGGCGAAGACGTCAGGCTGGACATTGGGCAGTACCGGCGCGTCGAAAGCGATATCGCCTTCGGGATCAGGAGTGCCGGTCGCCGTCAAGCTGGAAAAATCAAACATCCGAGCGTCAAGCAGATGCGAAGGGACAACATTGCTCAGGCTGCGGAACATGGTCTCGATGCGCCCCGGGAAGCGTCGTTCCCAGTCTTGCAGCATTTGCTTGATCTGCTGGCGCTGAAGGTTCGGTTGCGAGCCGCACAGGTTGCAAGGAATGATGGGGAAGGCGCGCGCAGCGGCCCAAGCCTCGAGATCGCGTTCGCGACAGTAGGCCAGCGGACGGATCACAATATTGCGGCCATCATCCGATACCAGCTTGGGTGGCATGGATTTCAGTTTTCCGCCGAAAAACATGTTGAGAAACAGCGTCTGCAGGATGTCGTCGCGATGATGGCCGAGCGCGATCTTGGTCGCACCCAGTTCACCGGCGACACGATAGAGCACACCTCGGCGCAGGCGCGAGCAGAGCGAGCAGGTTGTTTTGCCCTCCGGAATCACGCGTTTGACAATTGAATACGTGTCTTCATTCTCGATATGGAAGGGCACGCCAATTCCGCTCAGATAGTTGGGCAATACCTCGGCGGGAAAGCCCGGTTGCTTCTGGTCCAGATTGACGGCAACGATATCGAAATCGATTGGTGCGTGCTCGCGCAGAAACAGCAGCATGTCGAGCAAAGCAAAGGAATCCTTGCCACCGGACAGGCAGACCATGACCTTGTCGCCCGCTTCGATCATGTTGAAGTCGGCGATGGCCTGACCCACCTCGCGGCGCAGGCGCTTGCCCAGCTTGTTCGCTTCGAAAGCGGCTTTCTGGACCTGGCGCGCGGTCGGCGCAGAGCTCAGCGTGGTATTCATAGATAGACCGAGCGTCCGCCATCGACATTGATAACCTGCCCGGTGACGTAGGGTGCGTCGAACATCAGGTATTTCACGGCGCGGGCAATGTCGGCAGGTGAGCCGACACGCTTAAGCAAGGTGTGATCAATGATGGATTTACGGATGGCAGTCGGAAAGTCGGTCTGGTTTTGCGGCCATTCGATGGCGCCGGGCGCCACCGCATTGACTCGGACATGCGGCCCAAGCTCCAGCGCCAGGGCGCGAGTCAGCCCGAGCAGTCCCGCCTTGGCGGCGCAATACAGCGGGTAACCCTTGAGCGGGCGCTCGGCATGAATGTCGGTGATATTGACGATGCAGCCAGCGCTGCGTTCGAGATGAGGTGCGGCGGCTTGCGCAAGAAACAGGGGTGCTTTGAGGTTGGATCCAATCAGGTCATCCCACGCTGCCGTGTCGACAGCGCCGACTTTTGTCGCGTAGAACGAAGACGCGTTATTCACCAGTCCGTCCAGTCGGCCAAACCGCGCCACGACGGCCGCTACCAACCGCGGCAGTTCGGTTGTATCCAGCAGATCGGCGGTAAAACAGGCAGCAGATTCGCCGGCATCCGAACGGGCTGCATTCAGTTCTGCCGACAGAGCTTCGGCGTCGGCGGCAGACGATCGATAGTGAATCGCCACGCACGCCCCTGCCGAGTGAAGGTGGCGCACGATTTCGGCACCGACGCGTCGGGCCGCGCCGGTCACCAGAATCACG
>JAIPCS010000216.1 GCA_021738105.1 Sulfuritalea sp. | reverse complement strand
CAGATCACCTTGCTGCTACAGGGCCGCTCCGACCACCCGCTTCTGCATTACGCGACGCTGTCGCTGTATGACCGCTTGCTGTCAGCCGGTGTGCAAATTTTCGAATACGAACAGGCGCTTCTGCATGCCAAGGTGGCTGTCATTGACGAAGACTGGGCCACAGTCGGTTCGTCCAACATCGATCCTTTCAGTCTGCTGCTGGCGCGCGAAGCCAATATCGTGGTGCGTGACCGCATGTTTGCAGAGACCTTGCGCACCCGCCTGTGGACTGCGATCAGGGCGGAGGGCAGGGAAGTACGCGCCGAAGATCAGCGCCGCCGCTCCTGGCTGGAACGCGTCGCCAGTTCCATCGCCTACAGTCTGGTGCGCCTGCTGATCGGCGTCACCCGCTACGGAGCCGTCAAGCGCTACGGAGCGCGCAAGCGTTGAAACGGGGTCCTAACCACTGTTGCGCAGGCCGGCGGCAATTCCGTTGATGGTCAGATGAATGCCACGCTGCACCCGGTCGTCGGTTTCACCGGCACGATGGCGGCGCAGTTGCTCGACTTGAATGTGGTTGAGCGGATCGAGATAGGGGAAGCGGTTGCGAATCGAGCGCTTCAGTAGCGGGTTGCCGTCGAGCAGTTCGCCTTGCCCGGTAATCGCCAGCAACCCTTCAATGGCCGCCTTCCATTCAGCCTTCAGGCTGGGGAAGATGGCATTGCGCAAGGCCTCGTCGGTCACCAGTTGCGAGTAACGCTCGGCAATGGCGATATCGCTCTTGCCCAGCACCATATCCATGTTCGACAGCAGCGTACGAAAAAAACCCCACTCGCGATTCATCTCGCTGAGTAGCGCCATTCCCGCAGCACCGTGTTTTTCCCGCCACGCGGCAACCGCCGAGCCGAAGCCGAACCAGCCCGGCAGCATCAAACGGCATTGCGCCCAGGAAAAAACCCAGGGAATCGCGCGCAAGTCTTCGATGGCGGTGGTCTTCTTGCGCGAGGCGGGCCGGCTACCGATGTTGAGCGCAGCGATTTCGGCAATGACCGTAGATTCCCAGAAATACTGCTCGAAGCCCGGCGTTTCGTAGACCATGCGCCGATAAGCGGCAAACGCCGTGGCCGACAACTCCTCCATCGCAGCGAGAAATTCCGGGCGCGGCGAATCATGTTCGTGTGCCAGCAACGTGGCCTCGAGCGTGGCGGCGGCGAGTATTTCCAGATTGCGTCGACCCAGCTCCGGGTTGGCGTATTTCGAGGCGATCACTTCACCTTGTTCGGTAATGCGTATCTGGCCCTGCACCGCGCCCTGCGGTTGCGCCAGAATGGCCTGATAGCTCGGCCCGCCGCCGCGACCGACCGATCCGCCGCGACCATGGAACAGGCGCAAGGTGACGCCGTGTCGCGCAAAAACTTCAGTCAGCTTGATTTCGGCGCGATACAGCGACCAGCCGGATGTCAGAAAACCGCCGTCCTTGTTGCTGTCGGAGTAGCCAAGCATGGCTTCCTGCAAGCCCTGCCGTGAAGCCAGCAGTTGCTTGTAAAGCGGAATCGACAACAGTCGGTCCATCACCTCACCGGCGTTGGCAAGATCGCCGATGGTTTCAAACAAGGGCACGATATTGACGTCGAGCGCCTGCTCCAATGGACGCAGCAGACCGACCTCTTTCAACAGTACCGCCACTTCGAGGACGTCGGACACCCCGTCGGCCTTGGAAATGATCACGTTTTCGATCGCACCCTTGCCATAGCGCAGGTGGATGTCGCGCGCCGTATGAAAGATGGCCAGCTCGCCACGGGTTTCTGCCGAATAGTCGACGCCCGGAGCCGCCAGCGGTCGCGGTGTGGCGAGTTCTTCCAGCAGCAGCGCGACGCGGTGCTCTTCATCCAGCGCCGGGTAGTCGGTACCGGGGCGCGCAACGGCCAGCAGTTCGGCCACGGTGCGCTCATGCACATCCGAGTTCTGGCGTAAATCGAGCGGCGCCAGATGAAAGCCGAAAATATCCACCGCATGACGCAGACGACGCAGGCGACCGCGTCCGAGCAGGCCGCAATTGTGGCTGATCAGGGATCGATGCATGACATCAAGATCAGCGGCGAATTCAGCGGCCGTGGCGTAGGGCTCGGCGATCGCCACCGCATGGCGCGGTGCTTCGAGATCGTCAAGCTGCCGCGCGGTTGCCGCCAGGCGGGCGTAGAAGCCTGCAATGGCGCGGCGGTAGGGTTCATCCAGGCGGTGCGGGCTCTTGTCGGGCGATTGTTCTGCCAGACGCATCAGCTCGACATCGGGCACTTCGATCAAGGACGTCGTGGTCGATAATTCCGCGCCCAGCAGATGCAATTGTTCCAGCAGATAGCTGATGGCCTTGCGACTTTGTGCGCGCATGGCATCGATCAACACCTCGGCGGTAACGAAGGGGTTGCCGTCGCGGTCGCCGCCAATCCAGGACCCGGGATGCAGAAAAGGCGGCAGCTCGGTCGCTGCCCAACCCGGAACCTCCACCGCCAGCCGGTCCTCCAGCGCGTTGTAGAGTCTGGGCAGTTCGCGCAGAAACGTGGTGTCGTAGAAAGACAGTGCGTTGTTGATCTCGTCGAGCACCGAGAGCTTGGCCCGTCGCAGCATGCGCGTCTGCCACAGACGCAACACCGCGCGACGCAAGGCTTCTTCATGCTCACCCTGCTCCTCGGACGAAAGCTGGGTGCGGTCTCGCTCATCGAGCAGGCGTGCAATCTTCCACTGGCAATCGAGAATGCTCTTGCGCTGCACCTCGGTCGGATGCGCCGTCAGCACCGGGCGTATGTGAGCACTGGCAAAGAATTTGACGAGCTGCTGTGCGTCGGTGCCGGCCGCGAGCGCACGTTTCAGCGAATAGGCCAGGCTGCCTTCGCGCGATTTTGATCCGGCGCGGGCATGGGCGCGGGCGCGACGAATATGGTGCTGATCCTCGGCGATGTTGGCCAGATGCGAAAAATAGCTGAAAGCGCGCACCACCATATTGGTTTTCTCGCGCGGCAATGCATGCAGCATGGCCTCCAGCTCCGCGCGCGCAGCGAGATCATCGTCACGATGAAAGCGCAGCGCAAGGCGGCGAATTTCTTCTACGCGCTCGAATACCGCGACCCCTTCATGTTCGCGCACCGTGTCGCCAAGCAGGCGGCCGAGCAGGCGAATGTCGTCACGCAGCGGCTGGTCTTTTTCGTCGTTCCTTGGACTCATGATCCGTTTTTGGCTTTTAGTCGGGCACGGCTTTCTTCGATGGCGCGATCCAGGTAGGCGCCATAGAAATCGGCCAGGCGAAAACCGATGATGGGCTCGGCCAGCGCCCTGCCGCCGGGACCATGAAACATCACGGTCGGCGCAAAGCGGGCCTTGACCTTCAGCGAAAAGTCGGCGCTGGTGGTACGGCGCCCGTTGAAGTCGAGCAGTGGCGTCGCGTGATCCATATGCAGTTCGCGCACCAGGGCAGGCGCCTGCGGATCGCGCGACATCGGGCCGAGGTATTCGCGCCGCAGTTTCTCGCACCAACTGCAGTCATCCTGGCTATACAGAACAATCAGGGGTACACCTTTGGCGGCAGCCAGGCGAACCTCGGCCTCCAGATTACGGGCCGGCTCCAGCGCGTGGGATACGCCACCTTGCGCGCTCGCGACTGCGCTCGTCAAGAGTCCGAGTGTCAAACCGATCTGCAGAAATCGTATCAGACGCATGCTTGCTTCCCTCACTCATCGTAGCGGCGATCCCGAACCGCCGTCCCTGGACAACAATTCTATCTGTCCGGAGCTGGCCAAAACCCGGGGGCGATGCGCCCATAAAAATATTTAGCGGGCGGTGTGTCAGCGCGGCGGAGCCGCTGTTGACTCGCGAGTGACGCGTACCTGACGATCGCGCTCCGGTTTGGACCATGGACGATTGGTGCAGGCCGGTGAGGCGCGAATTTCGTCCCCGGAAAAATTGCCGAATCCCGACATAACGCTGATGTCAGCCTGATGTGCTGCCGTGGGCGACAGACACACCCGCGTGCGACGGGGACCCGCCGCCGCTCAACCCTCGATTAGATGCTCCTGCTGCTGCAAGGCCCACATCTGGGCGTACAGTCCGTTGCGTTCGAGCAGGCTGCGATGGGCGCCGCGTTCGACGATGCGGCCGGCATCCAGCACCAGTATTTCATCGGCGTTCATCACCGTCGACAGGCGATGCGCGATGATCAACGTGGTGCGGCCCACCGCCGCAAGGTCGAGTTCGGCCTGGATGGCCTTTTCTGTCTTGGAGTCCAGTGCCGAGGTGGCTTCGTCGAAAATCAGGATCGGCGGGTTCTTCAACAGCGCGCGGGCAATGGCGACCCGCTGTTTCTCGCCGCCGGAAAGTTTCAGGCCGCGTTCGCCGACGCGCGTGTCGTAGCCCTCCGGGAGCTTTTCGATAAATCCGTGAATGTGCGCCGCCTTGGCCGCGGCAATGACTTCTTCGCGCTGAGCGGTGGGTCGGCCGTACTGGATGTTGTAGAAAATCGTGTCGTTGAACAGCACCGTGTCCTGCGGCACGATGCCGATTGCGGCGCGCACGGTGGCCTGCTGCAAGGCGCGCAGGTCGGAGCCGTTGATTTTGACCGAACCGGAGGTGACATCGTAGAAGCGGAACAGCAGACGCGCCAGCGTGGATTTGCCGGAACCGCTGTGACCGACCACGGCCACCGTCTTGCCAGCGCCGACTTTGAAGGCAACGTCGAACAGAATCTGGCGATTCGCTTCATACGCAAAACTCACGTTCTCGAATTCGACTTCGCAGTCCCTGGATTCATCCGCCGCAAACAGCGGCCGCGCATCCGGCGCATCCTGCACTTCGCGATTCTTGTCCAGCAGACCAAACATGCGTTCGATGTCGGTGAGCGACTGACGGATCTCGCGATAGAGCACGCCCAGATGATTGAGCGGCATGTAGAGCTGGATCAGGAAGGCATTCACCAGCACGATGTCGCCCACCGTCATCTCCCCGGCGGCGACGCTGACGGCGGCGCGCCACATCATCAGCGTGACGCCGCTGGCGATGATCATCGACTGGCCGAGATTGAGCCAGGACAGCGAGATCTGCCTCCTGATCTGCGCCGCCTCCCACTTCTGCAT
>JAIPCS010000010.1 GCA_021738105.1 Sulfuritalea sp. | reverse complement strand
GAAGCGCTGGAGCGTGCCAAGGCAATGACCTTCGACCAGTGCGCTACCGCCTACATCAGCGCCCATCGTTCGGGCTGGAAAAACGAGAAGCACATCGGGCAGTGGGAAAACACGCTCGAAGCCTACGCCAGTCCAATCATCGGCGCCCTGCCGGTGGCCGAGGTCGATACCGCGCTCGTCGTCAAGGTGTTGGGGCCGATCTGGGAAACCAAGACCGAAACCGCCACCCGCCTGCGCGGGCGCATCGAGAAGATTCTGGATTGGGCCACCGTCAGCAAATATCGCCAGGGTGAGAACCCGGCACGCTGGCGCGGTCATCTGGAAAATCTGCTGGCCAATCCCAACAAGATTGCAAAGGTCGCACACCACCCGGCACTGCCGTGGCGCGAGATCTGCGGATTCATGGTCGAGTTACGCAAGCAGATTGGCACAGCGGCGCGCGCTCTGGAATTCACCATCCTGACCGCCGCCCGATCCGGCGAAGTGCGCGGCGCGACCTGGGCAGAAATTGACCTCGATGCTGGCCTGTGGGTTGTGCCGGCCGAGCGCATCAAGATGGGCAAGGAACACCGCGTTCCACTCACAGCATCCGCCATCGCCCTGCTCAATGAACTGCCGCGCGAGGGCGATCTGGTCTTCCCCGGCGCGAAAGAGAACACCGCGCTTTCCGACATGAGCCTTACCGCCGTGCTGCGGCGGATGAAGCGCACCGACATTACCGTCCACGGCTTCCGCTCCACCTTCCGCGACTGGTGCGCCGAATCGACCAACTTCCCGCGCGAGGTCTGCGAGCATGCGCTGGCGCACAGCCTGCCGGACAAGGTGGAAGCCGCCTACCGGCGCGGCGATCTGCTCGACAAGCGTGTGCAGTTGATGAAAGCCTGGGCCGACTACTGCGCCAAGCCGCAGGCCGAAGCCAGCGTTACGCCCATCGGCAGGCAGCGGAAAACCACCAAGCGCCCGGCCTGATGCATTCAGCGCCGCGCGTTGATCTCATCTTCCAGCCCCCGCAAGGTTTCGAGAATCTCGCCGAACGCCGGCACCGCGCCGAAGATCATGTTCGTCATCGCCCGGTAATCGGCCTCGACTGCCGCCAGCACCGCACCGTCCGGCACCAATCGCAAACTGCCGGGCACCGCAAGGTCGTAGCGCGCCCAGCCGCGCGGATAGAACCGCTGCTTGAACGCCACCACATCCGCCAGCAGTTCCAGATTCGCCATGGCGGCGTCCTCCACGGGTGCCGCCGCCATCCGGGCCAGATCGTAGTAATGCCGCGAATAGCGCGAGGGCTGCGGGTTGCCCTCGGGCCGGTTCGCCTCATGGTGCAGGATCGTCGCCTTCTCCCAGAACGTGCGCTCGGCCCTGATGACGCGCACCGAGCATTCCCGCCGCGCGAACACCTGCGGAAACTGCTCGGCGGCATAGCTGGCGATCATCCTGTCCTCATGTGGCAGCCATGCCGCCAGCGGCCCAATCTCCAGCCGCAATTCGGGACGCAGATAGCGGTCGGGGAAGGATGCCGGATAGCGAATCTCGATCACATGCGGGTCATCCGCCGCGATGGCGCACTGACACAGGTCGCCAAGCGCACCGACAATGCGCGCCAGCAATTCCCCACCGATAAAGGCTTGCGCCTGATCGTTGATCGCCGCGTTCAGCTTTTCCTGCTTGGCCTTGGAGCGCTCGGCCAATGGGTCTTCGCCGGTCACCGCACGCCAATCCAGAATCAGGTCGATGTCCTCGGAAAACCGCTCGATCAGCCGATAGGCTTTCGACAAACTGGTGCCACCCTTGAACATCAGCAGGCGCGCCAACTCGGCATCGGCGAACAGGCGATCCAGCACCCAGGTCACCCAGAAGTCTTTTTCCGCCACCGCCGGCGTCGTCTTCATCTTGGCGGCGGTTTCCGCAAACAGCGCCGAACGCTCAGCGGCCGGCAAGCGCGCAACGCGATCCATCAGGCGCGCTCCTCAGAAATCTGCTTGATGATTTCGTAAATCCAGCCCGCCACCATGCGCGTATCGCGCAACAGGCGCGTGCGTAATTTCGGGTCGAGCCACTGACGCAGTTTTTCAATCACGGCGGCGTCGACATGCTCCTTGCCCAGCGCCTTGATCGCCGGCACCAGCAACCCGCTCTCACGCAAGGCAAAGCCGGTGTCCTTCAAGGCGGCTTTGCGAAAGGCCAATTCCTGCTCGCCAATCGCGTAACGCCGGCTGGGGCCATCAGAAAGGTAAAGCCATTTCCCCGGCACCTGCGTCGAGACGCCCAGCAGATTCAGTGCCGTATCGCCCGAAGGCTGAATGCGCCAGTTGAACTTGCGCGCCAGCGCCTGCGCCACCTGGTCGATGTCCGGGCTCAATTGCCCCAGCAGCTCGCTCTGGCGCGGGTAGTCATACACCCCCAGGCAAACACGGCGTATCGTCCCTGTCTTGGTCAGCGCAGAGAGTGCCTTATGGATATTGGCCTCGCCAAAATCGGTCACAAAATCCGTCTTGGTAAATGCCCAACCCCTGCCGCGCCCGTAGATGCGTGAAAGTATTTTTTGTTCAATAGGTTGCATTAACGTACCAGAGAGTATTTTTTCAGGGAAAGAAGCTTGTTTTCCGGAAAATAACACGCCCAGAATTGGAGCGCCAGAGAAACCTTTGGATGGCAATGAACAACCCGCCATTGCCTACTATGATTGCCACGCATACGGCGCAAGCCATCCGTCGAACGGGGGCAACCCTGGCGACACAACCTGCCGGACAGATCAACGCCCAGCAGCCCAGCGGCCACCAACGAGTGGCCGTTGTCATTTCCCCCTACCCGCTCCGTCACGGCGCTTGCAAAAAACCCCGCAAGCCCCGCGCCGTCGCTACCGCATCGCATCCTGAACCACGCCGTCGCGCGATAAAGCCGCGCCACGGCTTTGCGCGTTCCTTTACCGCCGTCCCGCCAGCGCCGACTTTTGGCCTTGGCAAACGTTTGCGCGTGCTGCCCGCCGCCTGCGCCGTCAGCTTCGCTCACGGCTCCGTCGGCTACCTCAAACCCGGCTTGCTCGCAGCGCTCGACTGCACCCTGCCAGGCCGGGGTAAATCGCAAGCGATTCAACATAACAGCGCATTACCCAAAGTCGGCCAGTCGCTCCGCTCAAGCTGCGCTTGGTGGCCGACCGCTGCGCGCCCTCTCGGGTTCGGGTAATGGTCTGTTATGTCTTGCGCCGCCGGCCTGGACAACGGCCTGTTCGGCGCTGCGCGTGGGTCTATTCAGCGCTGCGCGATGGGTGGCGTTGATCCCCCGCCCGCCCGGCGGGTTTGCCTGCGGCGGCTCGCACTGCGTTGCTCGTTTCCGCCTCGGCAACCCCGCTCCCGTCCGCCCCCAAGGTGAATCGGGGGCTCCCTTAATCAAAGTGCCGTCGTGCCAGCGCCGACTTTTCTCGGGCGGCTCCCGTCCCCCAAGCGGAAGTTGCAGCCCAAGAAAGCGGACGTTACTCGGAAAATTATGGCTTGGTCCATTTGACATTCTCGGAGATGGACTCTTCGAGGAAGCGCTGTGCTAGCGGCATCTCAGGAAGGTCTGAAATGCCTAGCCTTTCAAGTGCGTCGTAGTTTTCAATAGCGCGTTCGATGGCAACGTTTGCCTCGAATTGTGGGCCCATGAAAACGGTGTGATCGTTCTTTCCAGCATGCTTTGAGCTGTTGTATGCCCTGTTTAGTAAATCGCCAATGTCGTCTTCGCATGTGGATTTATCGCCTGCTTCACGGCGAAGACCATTTGCAATTTTCGTCACGACATTACGGGAGCGCTTCCAGGCTGGCGTTTCGCCATGTTTCATAACGTAGCCGGCATACAACTGCTCGGCAGCGGATGCTAGAACGAGCGCCGAGTGAAATCGCCCTGCAAAGTATGCCGACAAGGCATCTTCGAGTTGCTCTGAGGCGATTTGAATCTTTTCGATCTGCTGAATAATCATTCAAAATTTTTAACGCGATCCCACTCTCGCTTGAGGATGGTCTGGCCAATCTCGGTAATGCTGCGAAGCGCGACATTAAAGTTCTCTGCCGTTGAGTCCTCCACCGGGGATTTCACCCCCCCATATACGGAAGAACACAATTTTCTAGCCTGTGCAACAACATCAACAAGCCGACGATGATCGTCTTCCTTTGGATTGATCATCAGCTTGATCTTGTACTCGAGGAACATTAACCGCTCAATTCTTTTCTTTTTTTCAGGCGCTGTCTTTTCAAATCCAACAACACGAACGGCGGTAGAAAACTCTGCAAGCAGATCTCGTAATGAGTCAATCCACTTCTGCCGATTAGCAGAAAGAACAGAAACCTTTGCTTGCTTGTCGGTGTTTCGCAGAGAAACCAATGGGGAAATAAGCACCGCACACAACGCCGTGAGTGCTGAAATAATGGCAACGACTTCGCTCATTCGAGGCAATCCTCCCCTTCAATCCTTCGCCACCACAGTGTCGTAAAGCCCATAGTGAGACAAGCCTTGGTGGCTTTCAATACCCGTATAGCGAAGCGACGCATCTTCATAGCGACGAAAGGCGAAAACGGCCTGGTTCATCTGCTCGGTGTTGAACACCTTGAGGCGGACAAGCAGATGGAAGTCCTGCACCGTCAGGCCGGTAACCGCGAGAAACAAATCCGGCTCCAGCTTGGTGATCACATCCTGGAGCGTGTTCTCGCGGAAATCGGTGAGGTACATGAACGCTGGAATGCGGGTGGCGAACTTGATCAGTTTTTCCTGCACCAGCTTGCGCTTGGACTTGTATTCCTTCTCCTCGTCGGAGAGTTCCTTCTTCTCTTTTGTCGACAAGTCCTCGTTCTTCGCCTTGTTCTTTAGGTCCTTAACCTTCTCGCTCTTGTTGATGATGGTCTCGATGATGTTGTCGCCCAGGGCGCGCCAGCCTTCGATGCGCTCTACGGCAGCCATCGCCTCAGGACTGTCCATGATGCGCCGGAGCGTGTCGTTATCCACGTTCACCAGCAGCGCGCTCTCCCACTTGCGCGCCAGCAGCGTGGCCGAGGTGCCCGCCATTGCAATGTCGTGGATGCCGCCAGCGTCAATCTGCGTCATGTTCGCGCCGTCGTAAGCCAGCACGGGCAGGAATGCGACGAGGTCCTTGACGGCGTTTTCCGGGTTCGGCTCGTTGGGCGACAGGCCGATGCCGTACTCAGAAAGTTGCCTCAGGGCGCGAGTCGGCGCGAAGTCGAACACGAAACAGACCGGCTTGAGGATTTCCTCCTCGTTCGGGTTGTCGCCGTTGGGATTCTTGATGGACCAGGGCGATTGAACGCGGAACGCCGCCTGAAAGTAGGTTTCGGGCGACTTGAGGTTGCGCAGCATCAGGATGGATGACCACTGTGGCACCGTCACGCCGGTGGTGAGCTTGCCGCAGGAAAGTGTGATGCTCTTGGTCTCGAATCCGCTGCCAATGGCCTGGCGCACGGGCGGCAGGGCCTCCAGCCCGATGCCCGCCGTCGCGCCCGCCGCCACGATCACCGTGTAGTCATGCCAGAAGGTGTTGTGCTTTTCCGCCAGCAGATTGGCCATCGCATGGCAGGCCGCGACATTCGGCAGAAACCAGAACGAATGTTGCAGGTAAGGCAGCAAGCGCACATCGGAATACGGAAATGGGGGCCGCGTACCCGTCTTGAGATGCTCGACCGATTTGGCCGTATAGCCGCCGCGAATGATGTCCAGCCACTTCTGCACATCGCTCTTGTGTTTGAACTTTGCCGCTTTGCCTGACCCCGATGCTTCAAAAAAGGCATTGAGGTCGAACTCGTCGAACTCCCCGCCGCTCGCAATGGCCAGCAGTTCATCGGGCATCTGGTACGTCAGCAAGCGCATCTGCGGAAGTGCGCCGTAGGGGTTCCGCTGACCCGGATTCTTGGCGGCGAACGCTTCCTTGGCGCGCTGTTCGTCGGTATAGGTCCAGTTGAAAATCTGTTCCTCGATGAACTCGCCAGTCGCCAGCGCCTTGAAGGGCGTGCCGGAAAGGTAGAGGTAGGCCCGCGTGGTGATCGGCAGGAACTCGGTTTCCTTCTCCGAGAGCACGGCGAGGTCTTCGTTCATGTCCTCCAGGCCGCCGGCGTATTCGAGCTTTGTCTCCTTCTTCGCGACGGCTTCCTCTTCACCCTCGAACAGTTCCTTGGCGGTATCGCGCCACGCGCCGAAGTGGTATTCGTCGAACACCACGAGGTCCCAATTCACCGTGTGGAGCCACTCGTTCTTGGGCTTGATGTTGCCGGCAGCATCGCGGCCAAGCAAATCCTGAAATGAACCGAAATAGACGACGGGCTTTTTGCGGTCAATCTGTGTCGGGTCGCTGCCGGAGGAGCGCGAAAGGTACTGCCAGCCGTTGAAGTCAGCATGACTTTCAAGGTCAGTCTGCCAGGCATCCTCGACGGCGGGCTTGAAGGTGAGCACCAGAACACGTTTGGCACCGAGTTTCTTTGCCAGTTGGTAGGAGGTGAAGGTCTTACCGAAACGCATTTTCGCGTTCCACAGGAAGCGCGGAGCGGCGTCTTTGTTTTCGGCCCAGATCGAGCGGTAGTAGTCAAAGGTCTTGTCCACCGCCTCGGCCTGCTCGCGGCGCATCGGAAAGGTTTCGTGATGCGTTCCCGCGAACCGCTGGCCGGTACGCAGCTCGGTCAGCACGGTTTTTACATCGTTGACCGTACAGCGCACCCATTCCAATTCGACGTTCGCGAAACCCTTCCTGACCAGTGCTGCGCGCACTTCGTGGTCGCTGAAAATACTGCCGTCGTCACACTCGGCGGACTCGTCAAGTTCGATTCGGTAATTCTTGATGGCGGCCGTCTTGAGCTGCTCGGCAACGCGCTGCTTCACGTCGCGCGTGGTTTGCCCCACCTTGAGAAGCCCCTCGTGGGCCGCGTCGGCAATCGAATAGGCGTAGATGCGGGGCCGGGCTTCCGGCTTGGGGGTGAGGATTTCCTCGATGGTTTTACTCATCTCCATCGCCCATCGGACGGATCATGGTCCCAATGAACGCGATTTCGTCCTTTGTGATGCCATACTTTTCGTACAGCAACTCGTCAGTCCAAGTCCGATCCCATGACTGCCGCGGAACCCATGAATATGTCGACCGCAGTGCGTCTTGCGTGATTTTCCGCAGGGACACAAGGAAACGAAAAAGACGCGTGCGGTAGTAGCTTGCAAAGCTGTTCGCCGCGCGCTCTGACCTAAACGGCGCGACAACCAAGTAAGACTGGGTACACACCGACGGCGGCTCTGCAACAATCTCTTTGCCGAGAATCTGATGCGGAAAGGTTTCACCGGCTCCGTAGGCTTTGGGAACAAGTACCTTCCACACATCAATTGCATCAATGTTCTTGCGGATCACACTGCGTTCAACGTGGCCGACTGTACGCTTCGTTCGGCTGATTACATGCAGCGCGATCTTTCCCTTCCCGCTCTTTTCACTCCACTCTTGGAAGTTCGTTGCAATTCCGAACGGCGTGTCGCCTGAAACCATGTCAACAACTGACGGCTCTTGTTTTGCAAGCACTTTTCGAAGAATACCAAGCGCACGTTCATCTCTGACAAAGACGTCGAACTCACCAAGATTTCGCCCTTCCTGGTGATGCTCGATACCACTGGCAACGCGAGTAACGTTACAAGCGCCTTTATGCGCAGCATCCCAGAGGAAATAGCAAATACCGCCCTTGATTTGCACACCTGGAAACGCCTCGCCGGAATCCTGAAAGTCTGTGAGGTTGCGAAGGTGACCGCTACTCAGCATTTCGGAGCGGAATTCATCGAGTCCGCGCCCGCCAGCGAGCCAGCGAGAGGGAACCACCATAGACAAGTACCTTGGCTCAAGCTTCATCGCCTGTTCTACGAACAGGTGATAGATGGATGAATCGCTCGTGCCACCCGCCCCGCCTTTCATTTGGTACGGTGGATTACCGATAATTACGTCGAATTGCATATCGCCTCCAAACAGCTCAGCGATGCGAGCCTTAATGTCATTGGTGTGAATGAACGCATAGGCATAATTCTCAAGGCCTGCCTCGCGATCAAGGAATGCTTTTGGCGCGCCGCAAAACTCGCACTTGGTGTCGCCCCATGTGTGCTCGATGCGCTCGAACCAGATATTGCCCGCGTCGTTGTCAAAGCCATTGGCGACGGAATGCTCCCCATTGGCGTGCTTCGAGCAATACAAGCTGCGCCGTGCCAGTAAGCTGGTGAGGTGCGTGATTCCAATACCAAACACTTGTTTGGTCAGGATGTGGTCTACGCGCTCTTCCAAGTTGGGCATTTTGCGTGCGAGCCCTTGGGTAAGTCGGCTGGTGATCTCGCGCAGAAACACGCCCGACTTGGTGCACGGGTCGAGAAAGCGCACCTTCTTGTCGGCCCAGAGGTTCGCTCCGTTGTGGCTGGCTGCCCAGGCTTCGGCTAGGGTATCCAGCATCCGGTTGGCAAACTCAGGCGGCGTAAAGACTTCGTCGTTCGAGAGGTTCGCGATGCAAGTCAGGACGTCCGGGTTGCGCCCGCGCAGCGTAAAGCCAGCTTGTTCAGTCATCGGGAGCCCTCCAAAGTCGAGGCTGCCAAATCTTTCACCGCCATCGGCGGGTAGGTTTTGGTCGGTGTGAAAATTTCGTGCTTCCCGAGGTGAGCGAAGAGTGAGCCCTCCGCGCTGAAGGCAGATGAACCGGTCAGTACGTCAAAGCGGAAGTCCCGCCGTTGGAACTTGCCCTTTCCGAGGTAGCCCCACTCCGCAAAGGTAATCGGCTGGCCATCGCGGGCGCGCATGGTCAGCGCGTCACCATGAACGAGGTTTTTTTCAAGCACGCTGGAAGCGGCGCGATAAAAGTCATCCGATTCATTCAAATTCAGGTATTCGGTGAATATCTCCAGCAGATTCGCGCGACACTCAACAATGTTGTCAGGCAACAGCTCGATGCCATAAATGCACATCAGCCCCAGCAACGCATAGTGGCGTTTTTCGAATTCGGACTTGCCGAATTTCATTTCGACGGCCGCGAGCTTGCGGCGCAGAACTTGAACGAGGAAGTTCCCGCTGCCGCAGGCCGGTTCAAGGAAGCGGGAATCAATGCGATGGGATTCGTCCTTGACGAGGTCGAGCATCGCCTCGACCATCCATGCGGGAGTAAAGACCTCCCCGTGATCGGCGACGCGTTGTTTTGACTTAACCAGACTCATGGGACGACGACGCGCAGTTCCTCTTTCAGGCTGGGAATGCGAAATCTCGTCGTGGCGGTCCTGCAAGTAACCATCGCTTCCCCTTTACATGGCATTTGTATCGTTGAAGTCCGGTAGTGTATCGGGGAGTCCGGCATAATCCAATATTCATGACATGTAGAACTCTCAGGAGGCCCGCATGACCCGCCACTACTCGCCCCGCGATTTCTTTCGCAACACGCCGAACGCCATGCTCGCCCGCTACTTCGCGGCACGCGATGTCTTGCAAGACTTCGACTTCACGGCGATCAAGGAAACCAAGATCGAACCGCTGTTCGAGGCGTGGATGACGCTGCCGGAAGCGCAGCGCGCGCCGATGGAGGTGGACTTGCGCGCGATTAGCGACATGAGCAATGACAAGGGCGTCAAGGCGATCATCGACGAGGCGCTGTTTCACATGGACGAGGACGGCGAACATCACGCCTTCGTCGCCCTGCTGATGGCCTTGCCCGGCCACCACGAGCGGGCGATGACGACGTTTCTCGATTATCCGCATCTGTGGAAGGGCGCAACGCGGCTCTACCACGCCGACACCCTGAGCCACTGGCGCAAGCGCAAGAACCTGCCGAAGGTGAAGGCGGCCACCGAGCCGGCCGACATCGCAGCGCTATCGGATGCAGTCAAAGCCTATTTCCAGGTCACCGAGGGGCGAGCGAAACGTTGCCGGGTGGAACCCTACCGGCGCGGCGAGCGGGAATACTTCTTCGCCTTCCCCGAGGACTATGCGCAAAACGCGCCGGAATGGGATGGCGACGAGCTGGCGCTGCAAGCGCGCCATCCGCCCTTTGAAATCGTCTTTGTCTGGGATGCCAAGGACGGCCGGCTCGAACTGCACCTGCCCGGCGACCGGAAGACGGCGGAAGCCATGCAGGCGATCTTTGCCGAGACGATTTTGAAATGCGCGGAACTGCCGGAAGACCCGGCCGACAGCCGCGTCTATGACCTGTTCCCCTTGCGGCGCAAGGAATTTGGCTTCACCTGGGATGCCGCCAGCGGCATCGAGCATGTAGCGGTGAACAAGTTGCGGCTGACACTGGGCAAGGACAAGAAGATCACGCTGGAGGCCAACCCGAAGCACGACCCCAAGGCGGTCTATGCCCTGCTGGAGAAGCTCACGCCATCGCTGCCGCGCCATGAATATCAGATCAGCCAGGTCGGCCTCACGGCCTCGGTGAAGGTGGATGCCACGGCACCGGCCAAGACGGTGCCATTCACCATCTCGTGGCCGAATTCCTGCTCGCTCAAGCACGACGAGATCGGCCTGAAGCTGCGCGCGATGCTGGAGGCTTCGGGCATCGAGCCGAAAGAGCCGACCGAGAGCGCGGCGACCGAGGATAACGCCGTCTCGCCAGCGCCGACTTTATGAATTTTGCCGATGCACTGCCGACCTTGCTCGACCGCCTTGCAGCGGAGGCGGGTGAGGTGGCGCTGTTCTCCGAGCGCGAGCTGGCGGAATGGCCAGCAGCGGCATTGGCACGACTCAAGGCCGAGAGCTTGCTGGTCAAGGGACCGCCGGCCGATACCCTGACCTGCCCCGGTTGCGAGGAAGACTGCCTGATGCCTGTGGAGATCGCCACGACATCCAGCGGCACCCTGCGCGCCTTCGTGGTCTGCGACAAGCGCGACGATGTAGCGCGTGTCGCCATCGCCCGCGATCTGTTGGAGCAATGGACTTCTTCGCCGGAGCGGGTGGCGGATGTGTTGGCGCGGCTGCTCGGCATCCGGCGATCTGGCAGCGATACGACTGCCCGGCGGTGGGATGTAGGCGTGCTCAAGGGGGCCAAGGGTTCTGCGCATGTCGTGCTCGGCATCGAGAATGAATTGCGGCTGACCATCGCCGGCCGCAGTTTGCCGGTGGCCGATGTGCTGGAACTTGGCGACAAGGGTTTGAGTATTGAGCGGCGGGCGCTGCTGCGCTGCGTCGATAACCCCGTGGCGGCGGCTGGCGATCAGGAATCCGCCGAGCAACGGCGCGAGCGCTTGCGTAGGCGTCGCAATGAATTGAAGGCAGCAGGCAAGCGCAACTTCAATCAGGTGCTGGCCGAAGAGGAAGGCATTACCGTCGAACGCATCAAGCAGTTGTTGAAGGAGGAAACGACCGACCAGCCCGCCAACTGGTTCAATCTTTCACCCAAGGGGGCTACCCAGAAGAAACCGAAGTCCCAGCGCTGATGCGGCTTTGCGCCGTGTCAGCGAGGTAGCTTGCGGGGTAGCACCCTACCCGGCAGAAAAAGCACGTCATGTTCAACAACGCCCAACGAGGTGCCAACATGACGACTACCATCCTCCGCCTTCCCGCCGTGCTCCGCGAACGTGCCCGCTCGCGCAGCGCCCACTATCTCGACATCCAGCAGGGGCTGTTCACGCACCCGGTGCAGATCGGCCTGCGCGCCGTGGGCTGGCCGGCCTCGGAAGTGACCGCGCTCAACTCGGCCCGCATCGCCGGCAAGACCGAAGCCGAGATTCGCGATCTTGTCGCCAAGCTCGAAGCCGCCCGCAAGTTGGCGGCATAAGGGGGCGATCATGAGCACGACAGATTTCCCACCCGATCCGCCGGAAACCGATAAAACCGGTGAAACCGTCGGTAACGACGAATTCCTGCGCACGCTGTTCGCTGGCCTGAGCGGCGACGTGGCGCCGGTGGTCACCAGCTTTACCGGCAACCCGGCGACTGTTTCACCCGCCGGTTGGAAAAGTCGGCGCTGGCAGGACGGCACTACTGCGCTGTCGGCCGACGCCAACAACTATTTCTCGCTGGCCACCTTCCGCCCCGATGATGCGGGCGAGTATCGCCGCCGCAAGGCGCAGTTCGTCGCGTTGCATGTGGTAATGCTCGACGACATCGGCGGCAAGGTGCCGATGGAACGGCTGACGCTGCCGCCGACCTGGCTGCTGGAAACCTCGCCTGATAACCATCAGGCCGGCTATCTGCTGGCGGAACCGCT
This sequence comes from Sulfuritalea sp., assembly GCA_021738105.1. The sequence goes on along the minus strand of JAIPCS010000010.1, from coordinate 18,954 downwards.
GACCGATGGCCTGCTCGCCGACCGCTTGATGAATGCCATCGTCGCCGCCGGCTTGTGCGACCCCGGCGCGAACGGCCCGCGTGCGCGATTGGCCCGGCTGCCGGTGGCGGTGAATGGCAAGCACGCGCCGCCGTTCGTCTGCCACATGGTGACGTGGACACCCGATCTACGCTACTCGGTCTCCGATCTGGTCGCCGGCCTGCAACTGGAGATGGGGCAAACGGAACGGGCAAAGAAGACAGCGACACGCAGCCACTCAACCCGCCCCGACGATGGCGATCCGGTCCTGATCCCGCGCCCCGATGAAAACGCCGTGCTCGCCGCGCTGCGCGAACGCGGCCTCTACAAGGTGCCGCTGGGCGACGGCAAGCACGACATCACCTGCCCGTGGGTCGATGAGCACACCGGCGCGGTCGATGGCGGCACGGCCTATTTCGAGCCCGACGACAACTGGCCCATCGGCGGTTTCAAGTGCCTGCACGGCCACTGCGCCGAGCGGCATATCCGCGATCTGCTCGGTTACCTTGGCATCGAGATCAATGCGGCCCGGATGAAGCCGACCATCCGCATTGTTGCCGGCGAGATTCACCGCGTCGTCGATGCCGCCGAGCGCGAGCTGGCGCAATCGCGCCGGCACTACCAGCGCGGCGGGTTGATCGTTACCGTGGTCACCGACCCCGGCACGCGCGAGACGCGGATTCAGGATGTGACGCAGCAGGCACTGGTGCGCTCGCTGGCAGGTGCGGCGCTGTGGGAGCGCTACGACGCCCGCGCGCAGGATTGGGTGCGTACCGATCCACCCGCCCGTCATGCCGGCGTGCTCTTCGACTCAACCAGCTATCCGCATCTGCCCGTGCTGGCCGGCCTGACGCGCCAGCCCTATTTGCGCCCCGATGGCAGCCTGATGACGGCACCCGGCTACGATGCCGCCACCGGCATGTTCGGCGTGTTCAATGCGCGGGACTTCGCGGTTCCCGATGCACCCAGCCGTATCGAGGCCGAGGCCGCGTTGGCACTGCTCAACGATCTGCTGGCCGAGTTCAGCTTTGCCGGTGAAGTGGATCGCGCGGCAGCACTCACGGCGATGCTCACTGCCACCGTGCGCCCCAGCCTGCCGGTTGCGCCGATGTTCCATGTGCGCGCCCACATGGTCGGCTCGGGCAAGTCCTACCTGTGCGAACTGATTACCGCTTTCGCCACCCCGCAGCGCGGCACACCCACCAGCTTTCCTGCCGATGACGAGGAATGCCGCAAACTCCTTCTCGCCGAGTTGCTGCGCGCCCCGGCCGTGGTCGAGTTCGACAACCTGACCGGCGATCTGGTCGCGCACAAGAGCCTGTGCACGGCACTGACATCCGAGTTCATGAGCGGGCGCATTCTCGGCGTCTCGAAAACCGCCACCGTCGGAACGCGCGCGCTGTTCCTGTCGAGCGGCAACAACGTCGGCCCGGTGCAGGACATGACGCGGCGCTGCCTGACGATTCGCCTGTCGCCGCAATGCGAAGTGCCTGCGGCCCGCAGCTTCACCCGGCCCGATCTCGTGCGTGACGTGCTGCGCGAGCGTGGGCGCTTTGTCTCGGCGGCGCTGACCATCATCCGCGCCTGGATCGTCGCCGGCAAGCCGAAGACGCAATGCAAGTCGCTGGCAAGCTATGGCGACTGGTCGGAACTGTGCCGTCAGCCGCTGCTATGGCTGGGCTGCGCCGATCCGACGGCCTCGGTATTCGAGGCGATGGCCGAAGACCCCGACCGCGAAACCTTGTCGCGCCTGCTGCAAGCCTGGTTTGCCACCTTCGGCAAGACGCCCGCGATGGTGCGTGAGGCAGTGAATCGCACGGTCGGCATGTACGACCAAGCATCCGAATTGCGCGAGGTGCTGCACGACATCGCCGCAGAACGCGGCGAGATCAACCGCCGCAAGCTGGGCTGGTGGATTCGTCGCCACGCCGGCCGCATCGTCAATGGCCTGCGCATCGTGCGTGCCACGGGGAACGGCTCGGCGGAACGGTGGCGCATCGAGGTCGTCGAATCGCCTTCGTCGGTATTGCCGGTTTCGTCGGTTTCTGTTGGGGCGATGAGCGAATCTGTCGAGACATCGGCGTATCTGCGCGCCAGCCGGGGCGAGTAACCCGAAAAGTCGACGCTGGTGGGACGGTATCTATCAACTGACTGCCCGGCAAGGCCGGTCAGCGCGCGCGCCGGCAGGCGCGGAAGCGCGGCCCAAAAGGTTGAGCGTAAGCCACCCACCGCGCAGCGCTGACTGAACCCACGCGCAGCGCCGAATGACGCTGTTGGCCGTGTAGGGGCGCAAGACATAACTGCACTTACGCGAACCCGCAGGGCGCGCAGCGGTCGGGCCACCAAGCGGAGCTTGCGCAGCGACTGGCCCGACTTTGCGTAAGAGGCTGTTATGTTCAATGCGTAGCGCAGCGAAGCATTTACCCGGGAGCGCGCTGGGTGCATTGAGCACAGCGAACCGATTCGGGATTTCCCTGACGTAGCCGACGAAGCCGTGAGCGAAGCTGACGGCGCAGGCGGCGGGCAGCACGCACCCAAGCCAGCCATGCGCAAAAGTCGGCGCTGGCGACACGGCGATAGCAGGAGAGACAAAGCCAGTGGCCCAGCCTCTGGCGTGGTGGAGCACCCGACACGGTAGCCGCCTGCAAGCCGCAAGCTGGCGAGCGGTCTTTTGCTGGCCAGCGCAGTGGTGCAGCGGCGGCGGGGCAGGAGGTCAGGCGGTGATCGGAGGCACTGAGCCGTGGCGCAGTTCTTTCGCGCGACGGCGGTGGTTGAGTACGCGACGCAGTAGCGACGGCGCGGGGCTTGCGGGGTTATCAGCAAGACCCGTGACGGAGCGGTCAGAGAGTCATTCCCACCGAAAGTCAGTCCTGGCAGGACGGCAATCCAGCCCAAAAAAGCGACGTGGGTAGAAATGTGGGTAAGAAAGCAAAAACGCCCCGAAAGGGGCGTCGTTGCGATGTACTTGGCGGAGTGGACGGGACTCGAACCCGCGACCCCCGGCGTGACAGGCCGGTATTCTAACCAACTGAACTACCACTCCTCGAACGAAGGCGCGCATTCTGCCATACGCGGACGGTCCGTGCAAGGAATGTTCTTGCCGGTTGCGCGAAACCTATGTGAATCAGGCTCCGGGCGGCACCCAGGCCGCTTGACTTCAGGCTGACATCACGTTGCAATGTGGGGCATTGAAGCCCGTTTTAAAGGAATAGAGGAAACCATGAGTCTGCAATTCATCAATGCCGCCGATCGTGTCGGTCATTGGATCGACGGCCAGGCCGATGCCGGCGATAGCAGCCGATGCGGCGACGTATTCAACCCGGCACAGGGCCGCGTCGCAAGGCAGGTAGCGCTGGCGTCACGCGCCGATGTCGACCGTGCTGTCAGCGCAGCCCTCGCGGCGGCGGCCGATTGGGGCACGACGGCACCGCAACGGCGGGCGAAAGTGATGTTCAAATTTCGTGATTTGGTGGAGCGGTATTCGAATGACATTGCCAGGCTGCTCAGCGCCGAGCATGGCAAGACGCTACCGGATGCGTTGGGGGAAGTGCAGCGCGGACTGGAAGTCATCGAGTTCGCTTGTGGCATTCCCCAATTGCTCAAGGGCCAGCACTCCTACGGCATAGGCGGCGGTATCGATCATTGGAACCAGAGAATGCCGCTGGGCGTGGCTGCCGGCATCACGCCCTTCAATTTCCCGTTCATGGTGCCGATGTGGATGGCGCCGATGGCGCTCGCCTGCGGCAATACGTTTGTGCTCAAACCTTCGGAGCGCGATCCATCGCCTTCAATGTTCGCTGCCGAATTGCTGCATGAGGCCGGACTGCCGGCAGGCGCTTTCAATGTCGTGCAGGGCGACAAGGAGGCGGTCGACGCCCTGCTTCAGCATCCGGACGTGCAGGCGGTGTCCTTCGTCGGTTCGACACCGATCGCCCAATACATCCAGCAGACCGGCATTGCTCACGGCAAACGGGTACAGGCGCTGGGAGGGGCGAAGAATCACATGGTGGTCATGCCCGACGCTGACCTTGCCGGCGCGGCCGATGCACTGATCGGTGCGGCCTATGGCTCGGCAGGTGAGCGCTGCATGGCGATATCGGTCGCAGTCGCAGTCGGTAGTTGTGCCGACGAGCTGGTGGCACGCGTCATCGAAAGCGCAAAGCATCTGAAAGTCGGCGCTGGCGATACGGCAGGAATGGATATGGGGCCACTGGTGACGGCGGTTCATCGCGACAAGGTGGCCGGCTACATCGCGGCCGGTGTCAAGGAAGGTGCCACGTTGGCACTGGATGGCCGCAAAGGATTGACTCCGGAACTGCAACAGGGCTTCTTCCTCAATCCCAGCTTGTTCGACCATGTCCGGCCCGAGATGAGTATTTATCGAGACGAAATATTCGGCCCGGTACTGTGCGTGGTGCGTGTCGCCACCTTTGCCGACGCCGTCGAACTGATCAATCGCAACAGTTTCGCCAATGGTGTCGCCTGCTTCACCCGCGACGGTGGCACGGCGCAGGCCTTCATTCAAAAAATAGAAGTCGGCATGATTGGCATCAACGTGCCGATACCCGTACCGATGGCCTGGCACTCCTTCGGTGGCTGGAAGGCGAGCCTGTTTGGTGACCATCACATTTACGGCGAAGAAGGTGTGCGCTTCTACACCCGCTACAAGAGCATCATGCAGCGCTGGCCCGGATCCGAATCCAAAGGTCCCGAGTTTGTGATGCCGGTAAACAAGTGAAGGGACAAGCCGACTGCCCGCCACCGGGAACATAGAGCAATACCGGTTGGCACCCTGCTGCATAATTGTGCTTCGGTCACGAGACGGCACGTCGTGACCTGTGGTTTTCTCTGTGATCGCTGCGTCCCCTGTGGCTAACAGGTTTATTGAATATGACTGACTACGGAGAGTTCGATTACGTCATTGCCGGTGGCGGTACGGCGGGTTGTGTGCTGGCAAACCGGCTGTCGGCCGACCCGGATGTCACCGTGCTGCTGCTCGAAGCCGGCGGCAAGGATGACTGGATCTGGATTCACATCCCGATAGGCTATCTCTACTGCATCAATAATCCGCGTACCGACTGGTGTTACAAGACAGAACCGGAACCGGGTCTCAACGGCCGCTCGATCATCTATGCCAGAGGCAAGGTACTGGGTGGATGCTCGTCGATCAATGGCATGCTCTATCTGCGCGGTCAGGCCCGCGACTATGACCTTTGGGCGCAGATTACCGGTGACTCGCGCTGGAACTGGGACAGCGTGCTGCCGGTGTTCATGAACAGTGAAGACTACTGGGCAGGCGAAGATGACAAGCACGGCACCGGCGGCGAATGGCGCGTCGAGAAGCAACGCTTGTCCTGGGCAGTGCTCGACCGTTTTGCCGAAGCCGCGCAAGAAGCCGGTATCCCGCCAGCGACCGACTACAACCGTGGCGACAACCACGGTGTCGGCACCTTCGAGGTGAATCAGAAACGCGGCGTGCGCTGGAACGCGTCCAAGGCCTTCCTGCGTCCGGTACAGCATCGTGGCAACCTGAAGGTCGTCACCGGAGCACTGATCGACAAACTGGTGCTGGACGGCAAAGAGGCACGCGGCGTCGAGTTCCGTCTGGGCAACACCCTCCACCGCGTCAAGGCGCGAATTGAAACAGTGCTGACCGCCGGATCGATCGGATCGCCGGCGATCCTGCAGCGTTCGGGCATTGGTCCCGGTAATGCGCTGCAGCACTGCGGTATCGAGCCAACACATGACCTGCCCGGCGTTGGCGGCAATCTGCAAGATCACCTGCAACTTCGCATGATCTTCAAAGTACAGGGCATCAATACCCTCAATCGACAGGCCGCCAGTCTTTGGGGCAAAGCCAAGATGGGACTTGAATACGCACTGTTCCGTACCGGACCCTTGACCATGTCGCCGAGCCAGATGGGCCTGTTTGCCCACTCCTCGGCCGAAGAGGCGACTCCCGATCTCGAATACCATGTTCAGCCACTGTCGCTGGACAAGTTCGGCGACCCGCTGCATCCTTTTCCTGCATTTACCGCCAGTGTCTGCAATCTGCGTCCCAGCTCGCGCGGCACGGTGTGTATTCGTGACACGGATCCCAACAGCGCTCCGCGGATCGCACCGAATTATCTATCTACCGAGCGCGACCGCCTGATTGCCGCGAACTCCTTGCGTCTGACCCGAAAGATATTGTCGCAGCCGGCACTGAGTCCGTATCGCCCGGAAGAATACCTGCCGGGTGCCCAGTGGCAAAGCGACGACGATCTTGCCCGGGCGGCGGGCGACATCGGCACCACCATTTTCCATCCGGTGTCCACCTGCGCCATGGGCGCTGCTTCCGATTCCATGGCGGTCACCGATGCCGAGCTGCGCGTGCGTGGTATCAGCCGCCTGCGGGTGGTCGACGCCTCGATCATGCCGACCATCACCTCCGGCAATACCAATTCGCCAACCATCATGATTGCCGAGCGTGGCGCGGCATTGATCCGCGCCGCAAGGAAGGCCAAGTGATGAGCACAGCCCGCAGGGACGCCCCACGTGCGGCGCAACTAACAATAGGGAGCGAGCGAAGCTCACGAACTGCAGTCGCCCCCTCTCCGGGAGAAGCAACTGGGAGGGGGTCCGTTTGCTGACCGACTATCACAACGGTATCTATGCCTTCGATGCCGGTTATGTCCGTCCGCTGCTTGTCTCCATCCATTTGATCGAGAGCGAGGGCCGCGTTGCCTTCGTTGATACGGCCAACTTTGAAGTCATGCCACAGGCGCTGGCTGCGCTTGAAGCACGCAAGCTGGGTCCGGAGGCGGTGGATTACGTCATTCTGACCCATGTCCATCTCGACCACGCCGGCGGTGCCGGCATCATGATGAATGCCTTCCCCAACGCCAAGCTGGTGGTGCATCCGCGCGGGGCACGACACATGATCGAACCGACACGGCTGATGGCCGGAGTCGAAGCCGTCTATGGCAAGGAGCAAGCGCGACAGATGTACGGAGCATTGCTCCCCGTCGCCGCCGATCGTATTATCGAAGCCCACGACAACACCGTGCTGAAACTCGGCTCACGAGAACTGTTGTGCATCGACTCGCCAGGACATGCGCGCCACCATATCGCTATCGTCGACCGCCAGACCAGCGGCATTTTTACCGGTGACACCTTCGGCATTTCCTATCGGGAAATGGATGTGGACGGTTATCCACTGATCTTTCCCTCCACCAGTCCGACCCAATTTGACCCTGACGAAATGCGCGGCTCCATTTTGCGCATCCTCGGTTTCAATCCGGAAGCGGTCTATTTGACACACTTCAGCCGACTCGCTCCCCCGTTGGAACTCTCCCGGGATTTGCTGGAACGGGTTGACCACTACGTCGCCATTGCCCTGGCGGCCAGGGAAAGCGAAGACATCGCCGGGAAAATTCGCGACGACCTCGCGGATCTACTACTGGACGCGGCCCACCAGCACGGCTGCCTGATGGGCGACGAGGAAATTCTGGAAATCTGGCGCACCGACCTGGATCTCAACGCCCAAGGCCTGGCCATTTGGCTAACCACTCTGGAATCCGTCTAACCGTTGTTTCAGGTCGAGGCTGTACCTAGTAGGCACAATACGGGCAAACATCGTGTAAACGAGCTCCCAGCCCCCGCACCACGCCAAATCGCTGTGACAATTTGACGCAGCGCAGCATCCAAATATCTGGTAATGAAGCGCTTTCTTGTCCTGGATCAAGTACACGAGTGCCCTAGTCAGGTTAACCTCGCGCCCATATTTTCTGAGTTTCCGAAAATTCGTTTCAATCGCGCGCCACCGGCGCCAACGTTAGAGGAAAGACACATGGCGAATAACAATGACGAAGACGTTCCATTCATGCAGAAGTTGCTGGACAACACCTTCCTGCTCCTGTTTCTGGGAGTAGCTTCTCCCACTGTTCTATATATCTTGTGGGGCGTGGTCGACATCATGAGCGTCCCGCTCGCCAAGTAAGTCATCCAGTCAATCAGGGAGAATCATATGAGTGCAATCCTGCCGCCTTCCGAGCGGTTGTGGTGGAAACAGCCGATCGCGGGCCAAGAATGGGCCTGGATCGGAATAGCGTTTGTCTGGGCCATGATCATGTTTGTCATGATGGTCTATTGGCATATCAACGGTAAGCAGAACCTTTCCAATGAGGTCTACAAAACCACCACCGAGATGTTCCAGGCCAAGACGGATGCTTTCGTCAAGGAAAACACCATTCGTACCGAGACCGAGCAGCAGATTCCGGTGGTCAAACCGAATGCCAATAACGAAGCCTTCCTTCTCGCCCGCCTGTGGTCCTGGTACCCGATTCTCGAGTTGGAAGCCGGCAAGACCTACAAGATCCATTTGTCGGCTGTCGATTACAACCATGGCTTCTCGCTGCAACCGACCAACATCAATATCCAGGTCATCCCCGGCTATGAGCATGTGGTCAAGATGACGCCAACCAAGGCTGGCACGTATGCCATCGTCTGTAATGAATACTGCGGCATCGGGCACCACACGATGCTAGGCCGTATTTACGTGAAATAAGGGGAGTACATAGATGGCAACTACTTACCGTACCTGTCCGCGCACCGGGCTGCAGTTCGACCTCGACGCCGACAAACTGATGCGCTGGAACGCCGTAGCCGGCGTTCTGTGGCTGCTGGTAGGCGGCATTACCGCACTGCTGGTGATTCTGACCCGCTGGCCAGCGATCAAACTACTGCCGGCCGACCAGTTCTACCTGATCCTGACCGCACACGGCATCGACATGCTGATCCTGTGGATCATCTTCTTTGAAATGGCCGTTCTTTATTCCGCTTCCTCGACACTGCTGCGATGCCGACTCGCAACGCCGAAACTGGCGTGGGTCCAATTCTGGCTGATGGTCGTCGGCGGCATCATGACCAACGTCGCCATCTTCCAGGGCGGCTCCAGCGTGATGTTCACCTCCTACGTGCCGATGCAGGCCGCGCCGCATTTCTATCTAGGCATCATCCTGTTTGCCGTAGGGGCACTGATCGGGACCGGCGTATTCTTCGGCACCCTGGTCGTCGCCAAGCGTGAGAAGACCTACACCGGCTCGCTGCCGCTGGTCACCTTTGGTGCCATGACTGCAGCGATCATCGCTGTATTCACCATCGCCTCGGGTGCCGCGATCCTGATCCCGACCTTCGCCTGGTCAATGGGCTGGATCAAGGAAATCGATGCTCAGCTATATCGCATGGTCTGGTGGGCGCTCGGTCACTCCTCACAGCAAATCAACGTCGCTGCTCACGTCTCGATCTGGTATCTGGTCGCTGCCGTCGCTTTCGGCGCCAAGCCGCTGTCAGAGAAAGTTTCCCGCTTCGCCTTCCTGCTCTACATTCTGTTCCTGCAATTGGCCAGCGCGCACCACCTGCTGTCCGACCCAGGCATGAGTGCGGAATGGAAAGTGCTGAACACGTCCTACTTCATGTATTTCGCGGTTCTGGCGTCGATGATCCACGGTTTCACGGTTCCAGGGGCCATCGAAGCAGCACAGCGCAAGAAGGGCTTCACCAACGGTCTGTTCGAGTGGTTGCGCAAAGCACCCTGGGGCAATCCGATGTTCTCGGGCATGTTCATTTCCCTGGTCGGCTTCGGTTTCATCGGCGGTATTTCGGGCGTCGTGCTGGGTACCGAGCAGATCAACATGCTGATGCACAACACCTTCTACGTGCCGGGTCACTTCCACGCCACAGTCGTCGTCGGCACCACGCTGGCCTTCATGTCGATCACCTATCTGCTGGTGCCGACCCTGTTCAAGCGCGAAATGATCTTCCCGAAACTGTGCCAGATCCAGCCCTACCTCTACGGTCTCAGCATGATCGTGCTGTCGCTGGTGATGATGGGTGCCGGTACCCTGGGTGTTTCCCGTCGTCACTGGGATATGGCCTTCTCGGGCGCACCGTTCCAGTATGAATGGCCGGGTGCGGCTTACCTGATGATGGGTCTGACCGGAATTTTCGGCGTGATCGCTGTCATCGGTGGTGGCTTGTGGATCCTGCTGGTCGTTGGTTCTTTGCTGTTCGGCAAGAAACTTGACGGCGGCGCGACCCATAACACGCCTGTTCCGATCCCGGATCAAACCGCTGCTGCTGCGGCCTCCGGTACCGGCAGCGAAGAGCATACCAACGTGCCAGGCACGGTGGTTCTTGCCATGACGCTGCTGGTCTGCTTCGTCCTCTACTACTTCGTAAATTGGAAGTACCTGTCCGAAGTCTGGGGTCTGAGCTGATCACCGACTGACCCAGGCATATGGCTTTCCCGCACTTTGGTGGGGGAACGCCTGCCTGAATCGGGCTTGGCCAACAGGCCCGATTCAAGCAGGTTTCAGCAGTTAAAAAAGTTAAAACTATCCCAACAGACCTCATGGAATCGGCGCTACCACCCCACAGATCATCCAGCATTCCCTTCCGCGCAATCATGGGCGTGTTCAAACTGCGCATTGGCGTGGTCATCACGTTTACCGCCCTTGCCGGATTGTCAGTCAGTGCCGGCCCTGGATTGAGCCTAACGCAACTGATTACCTTGACGCTTGCCGTACTGATTTCATCAGCCAGTGCAGGCGCCTTCAACCAGTATTACGAGCACGATACCGACCCCCTGATGTCGCGCACGAAGAACCGCCCCTTCGCTACCGGTGAAGTTCAACATGGCCCTCTCTGGCTCGTGGTGATATTCGGTTTGATGAGCTTGTCGGTTGCTGCGGCGTGGATCGCATTGAATGCCTGGGCTGCGCTTTTCACCTTCCTCGGCGCCTTCTTCTACGCCATCGTCTATACGGTCTGGCTCAAGCGTCGCACCTGGCTCAACATCGTTTTTGGCGGCCTCGCGGGTAGTTGGGCCGTGTTGGCAGGCGCCACCGCGGCTGACCCGAACGTCGGCGCTGTTCCGCTCTCGCTGGCCTTCATTCTCTTTCTGTGGACCCCGCCGCATTTCTGGAGCCTGGCCATCGCCTACCGGGACGACTATGCGGCAGCCGGCGTGCCCATGCTGCCAGTCGTGGTTGGTGACAACCGCGCCGCCAAAGCGATTTTCGGCAGCACCCTGGCACTCGTCGCCGCCACGTTTCTGCCGCTGGCCTTCGGTCTGGGCGTGATTTACTTTGTGGGGGCCGCCGTCGGTGGCTTCCTGTTCGTCCAGAAAGCATGGCTTCTGGTGCGCAACACCAATCGTGAAACCGCCATGACCTGTTTCCACGCTTCGCTGGCTCAGTTGACTCTGGTACTCACTGCTGCAATCATCGACGCTCGGTTTTAATCAGGCGTTCCCCGTGACTCGTTTCTCTTTCCCTGCTGCGTTGGCTGTCGCGTTGTCTTTTTCCGTCGCTGACGTCAATGCCAACGACACGAACCCCAAATCGGGATCAGCGCCCAATCTTGTTGAACGCGAACAAGGTGCGCGTACCGGCCTTAAGCTCATCACGCTCGACGAAAGGGCCGCCCTCAAGATTTCGCAGGCAGCCATCGGTAAATCCGTCGGCGATCACGTCTTGCTGGATCGCGAGCAACGCCCTACGCCGCTGTCAAATTTTCGCGGCAAACCTTTACTGGTCAATTTCGTCTATACCGCCTGCTTTCAGGTCTGCCCAACCACGACCAAGAATCTTCAGGATGCCGTTGAAGGCACAGTCAGCGTGCTGGGAGCCGATCGCTTCAATATAGTCAGCATCGGCTTCAATCAGCCCTTTGATTCTCCCCAGGCGATGAAAACCTTTGCCACCCAGTACGGCATCCGGCTGCCCAATTGGCAGTTTCTCAGCCCCGCCGCCGCAATCGTCGAAGAGCTCACGCAGAATTTCGGCTTCAGCTATGTCGCCACGTCAGCAGGTTTCGACCATATGAATCAAGTCACCATCGTGGATGCCCAAGGAAAGATTATCCGGCAGATCTATGGCGAAAAGTTCACCCCTGAAGACCTGGCCGAACCGCTCAAGGCAATGATTGCCGGTGCTCCGATTCCACCCCAGACCAGCACGCTGGAAGAACTCATCGACCGTGTCCGAATCCTGTGCTCAGTGTATGACCCTATTACCGGCAAATATCGCACCAATTATTCGGTGTATTTCATGCTCGCGGGATTCGTGACCTTCATGTTCTTCATGGTCTGGTTGGTCTTCGGCTTCATGAGAGGCCACCGAGCAGGCAAGATCAAGCCCGGTTGATACCCATCAAGTCGGAAGGCGCCCGACTTGTATATCATCAAGCCCTAATAGTCGGCATTCGTCTACCAGCACCGACATTACGGAACCTCCCAACGTGAGCTTGCACGCAGTCTTGCGCGGCAACGCGCAAATCTTATTCGAACGCATCGAAATCATTTTCGATGCGTTTTTTGGCGGTACCGACAACCCCTTGCGTCACCTGGGGGCCTTGGGTCTGTACTTCCTCTGGATATTGGTTGCCACCGGGCTCTACCTCTACACGGTTCTGGATACCAGCGTCGAAGGTGTATACACCTCGATCGGATATCTGTCGCAGCAACAATGGTATCTGGGCGGCATATTGCGCAGCCTGCACCGTTACGCGTCCGACGCATTTGTACTGGCGATGATGCTGCACCTGGTGCGTGAGTGGGCTTACGGTCACTATCACGGTTTTCGGCTTTTTTCGTGGGTGACCGGCGTCCCCTTGATCTGGATGGCGTATATCTCGGGCATCGGTGGCTACTGGATCGTCTGGGATAGCCTGGCGCAGTTCTCGGCCGTCTCGACTACCGAGCTGCTCGACTGGCTGCCCTTTTTCAACGAACCGACAGCGCGCAATTTTCTCGCGCCCTATACGGTCAGCGACCGGCTATTCACAGTGCTGGTATTCATCCACATCGGCGTGCCGTTGATGCTGATCCTCGGTCTGTGGGCCCACGTCAATCGCATCAGCCGGGTGGATTACCTTCCCTCGCGGAGACTGATGCTGGGTACCCTGATCAGCTTTCTGGTGTTGGCGCTGATCAGTCCCGCAATGAGCGACGCACCGGCAAACCTGGCTCTGATGCCAACCGATTTGAGGCTGGACTGGTTCATCCTGTTCATCCATCCGCTGACCGACATCACCTCTCCGGCGGCCGTCTGGACCCTGATTTTCGGTGTCACGATCCTGCTCTTCGCCCTGCCGTTTCTACCTCATCCGAGCGCTCAGCCGATTGCCCTGGTCGATGCCGCCAACTGCAACGGCTGCAGCCGTTGCCACGCCGACTGCCCGTATGAGGCCATCACCATGGCGATCCATCCGGACAAACCGGGGCACAAGATCGCCATCGTCGACCCTGACCTGTGCGCCAGTTGTGGCATTTGTGCCGGTTCCTGCCCCTCCTCGACACCCTTCCGTAGTCAGGAAAAACTGGTGACGGGAATCGACATGCCGCAACAACCTGTGGATGTCATGCGCCAGCAACTTGAAGCGCACATGGCAAGACTGGAGGGGAAAACCAAGCTTGTCGTTTTCGGCTGTGACAAGGGTGCCGATGTGCGTCGCCTGGCCAGTTCCGACACCGCCACCATCAGCCTGCTGTGCACCGGCATGCTGCCGCCCTCCTTCATCGAATATGCGTTGCGCAGCGGCGTCGATGGCATTGTCATCACCGGCTGCCGCGAGGGCGGCTGCGATTTCCGCCTCGGCATGAAATGGATGGAAGAACGACTTGCCCATCAGCGCGAGCCCTATCTGCGCCGCAACGTACCGCAAGACCGCTTGCGGATCATTCATGCATCGCGTGGCGAAACCGCCCAACTCGCAATGGCGATCGATGAATTCAGAACCCGAATCGAAACCCAGGCGGTCGCCAGCAACAAGCCCCCCGCCTATTCCCGGAGAAAAGTATGACCACCTTCTTCACATCGCAATCCAGCGAAGGAACCCATCATGGCTAAACCCGCCGCCATCGTCGGCCAGATCATTCTGTATGGCGCGTTTGCCGCGTTCATTGGCTACTTCGCCACAGCACCGACCTACCAGCAAATACCTGACGACGTTGCCCTGATCAAGTTGTCGATGAGTCATCTGGGCGGCCGCGAATGCCGCAAACGCACGCCGGAAGAACTCGCCAAAATGCCACCCAACATGCGCGCGCCGATGCTGTGTCCACGCGGGCGCTCCGATATCAAACTGGTTCTTGAACTCGATGGCAAGCCGATGTTCGAGACGGTGATGCACCCCACCGGGCTATCCGGGGACGGCATTTCCACCGTTTACAAGCGTTTTGAAGTCAAGGCCGGCACCTACCAGCTATCCGCAAAAATGAATGACAACCTGATCAACCCCGGCTTCAACCATGTCAAGGAAGCCAAGGTCACGCTGAAACCGGCACAAGTCCTGGTGATCGACTTCAACCCGGACAAGGGCGGCCTGTTCTTCCAATGAAAATCATATCCAGCCCAACCCACCCAACACTCCATTCTCCCGCACGGATAAAGCCATGCTGACCCTCCTCCAAAAAGCCGTTCGCTGGTTCTTCATGCGGGCGGAAAACCTTTTCAATGTTGTCTTCGGTGAAAAGATCAATCCCTTCTACCACCTCGGCACCATCAGCTTCTGGCAGTTCTGGCTGCTGGTGGGCACCGGACTCTACCTCTACATCTTCGCCGATACTGCCGTGCATGACGCCTACGAATCGGTCGAGAGCATCACTCACGACCAGTGGTGGGCCGGCGGCATCATGCGCAGCGTTCACCGCTACGCCACCGACGGCATGATCCTGACCATGCTGCTGCACATGCTGCGGCACTTCGCCTACGACCGCTACCGCGGATTTCGATGGTTTTCCTGGGCTACCGGTATCGGCCTGATCTGGCTGGTTTACATCTCGGGCCTGAACGGCTTCATGCTGGTATGGGACAAGCTGGCGCAGTTCGTCGTGGTCGCCACCGCCGAATGGTTCGATGTTCTACCGATGTTCAATGGAACACTGATTCGTAACTTCATCTACCAGGACAACGTTACCAGCCGGCTGTTTACGCTGCTGGCCTTCATCCATCTCGGAGCTCCACTGATCGCCGGCGTCATTGCCTGGGTCCATGTGCAGCGCGTGCCGCGCGCACACGTCAATCCACCACGCCCGATCGCCATCGCCATTACCGTGATGTTCATCGCACTGGCACTGGTCAAGCCCATTGTCAGCCAGGGCGGTGAGGCAGACATGCTGGTCGTACCCACCAATATTGGCATCGACTGGTTCCAGATGCCGGTGCTGGCGCTGGTGTACATCATCAATCCGCTCCACCTCTGGTTCGGCATCGTTGGCTTGTCACTGCTGCTGTTCCTGGCCCCGTGGCTACCGCCCAAACGCATGGGCGAGGCCAAAGCCGAGGCCTTTGTTACCTTCCGTCCCGACAATCGCGCTGTCGCCATCCGCTTTGACGAAACCCTGCTCGACGCCGGCCTTCGCCAGGAAATCAATCTTCCCTACGAATGCCGCAACGGCGGCTGCGGTCAGTGCAAATGCACGGTACTCAGTGGCCATGTCGACCCGGGGCTGTACCAACCCAGTGCGCTTTCCGCTGAAGAGCGTGCTGCCGGCAAGGTGCTGCTGTGCTGCGCCACCGCGCTGGGGGACGACGAGAACGAGTATGAAGTCGCCGTCACTCCCAGCACCATTCGCACCTATAAGGGCGACGTGGTCGCGATGGAAAAGCTCGGCTACGACGTCATGCGCGTCATGCTCAAACTTCCGGCTGGGCAGCACATCCCCTTCAAGGCCGGGCAATACATCAACATCATTCTGGAGGATGGACAGCGTCGCGCTTTCTCCTTCGCCAATCCACCGCAACAGCCCGACCTGATTGAACTGCAAATCCGCCTGATGCCCGGCGGTCGCTACACCACGCATGTGTTCGAGCAGATGAAGCCGGGCGACACCGTGACGTTCGAAGGTCCGCTCGGCGATTTTTCGCTGCGAGAATCCGAGCGGCCGATTGTCTTCGTTGCCGGTGCCACCGGTTTCGCTCCGGTCAAGAGCATGCTTGAGGACGCCTTCCACCGCGGAATCAAACGGCAGATCTATCTCTACTGGGGCGTACGCAAACTGGGCGATCTTTACCTGCCGGACCTGCCCCAACAGTGGGATCGAGAGCACGAAAACTTCCACTTCGTTCCGGTACTTTCCGACCCGGACCCCGAGGACAACTGGACCGGTCGTATCGGCCTGGTGCACGAAGCCATTCTTGCCGATTTCCCCGATCTCGCCGGCAAGGAAATTTACGCCTGCGGCTCGGTAAAAATGGTCGAGGCCATCTTCCCCTCCCTGAAAAATCAGGGTGCCGAAGAAGGCATGTGCTTCTCCGACGCGTTCACCATTTCGGCCCGCTCCATGGCTTTCCAGCCGGAACAGTAACAAGGGAAATCGTCACAGCACACGCCCGGCTCACGCTGGTCGGGTGTGTGTTGTTTATGAGCCGGAAAAAGACATGGCATGCGGTTCAACTTCACCCGCGCCGTGTCACCAGCGCCGACTTTTCGCGGTATCCAGCTGCGCCGCACGTGGCGTTACCGAAGCACCGATCAAAACCGTTCGCGTTGAGCCGTGAGCTTGTCGAACGGTCGAAACGCAAGCCCGTCGAATCAAGGGCTTCGACCGTTCGACAAGGCTCTCCTGAGCGAAGTCAAAGGGGTCACGGCTCAGCCCGAACGGCAGGCACGTGTTCGGCATTTCCCTAGACAAGACTTTCAAATCGTCCTTCCTTTGAATTCCACCAAGGCTTTCTCCTTGAAGGCGACCTGATTCGACGGCAGTACGTCCCTGTCCGAAAGCAAAACAGCCGTATCACCAGCGCCGAGTTTTAACGGCATCGCCTTTTCCATGCCATGACTGCGGTATGTCCGCGATTGCCATCGGCATGATTCGTCGCTATCCTTATTGCCGACACACCGGCCCGCGCCGACCCAGACCAGGGAGATGCACCGTGACCCACCGCCAGACCCCGACTTATCAAACGCCAGCCCGCGACGCCAACAGGAAGCCTTTTGAAGCCAACGCTGCGGATAGCCATGGTTTGAAGAAACTTTCGCCCACGGCTGCCGGCGCCAAGCGGCGGGCCGAACGCTATCAGATATTCGAGCCTGGCCCCTTTAATCCTTTTGCACTTCGTCCGTATGATTGCTGATTGATAAGGAGACCTATATCGGATAATCTCCACGTCATTCAATGGTTTAGTTGGATTTCAAACGTGCCCACATTATTGGCAATACCTTGGACGTTTCTGCGCGTGAATAGCTGTTGGGCATCACAAGAGGGGTATCAGCGGAATGTTTAAAGTGTTTGTTAGTTACTCAACCCATGACCTACGGAACGTCACTGAGTTGCAGCAGTCGCTTGTTGGAACAGGCGTTGAAGTATTTGTTGCCGAACACTCCATCCTTCCCAGCGAACGGCTTTCCGACAAAATCTCTATGGCAATCGCTAGCTGTGACCTCTTTGTCCTTCTGTGGAGTGAGAACGCCAAGGCATCTGAGTGGGTATCTCAAGAGATTGGGAAAGCGCACTCGCTAAACAAGCAAATCCTTCCTCTCGTTCTTACTGCAGGTCTCAATCTTCCTGGCTTTATAAGCGACCTGAAGTACCTACCGGTTTTTCAAAACCCACAGGCCGCAATGGCGCAAGCCCAGGATTTCATAATCAAGCAGTTTCAGGCCAAGCAAGTCGCGGTACGCCAGCAGGAAGAAGAAAAAGCCCGCAATCTGCTCGTCCTCGGAGGTCTGGCACTTTGGTTGTTCAGCCAGAAGTGATGCCCAACCCTGCAGTCAATCGATCAAACGCGATCAAACGGGTCGATCAAACGGGTCAGAGTGATTTGAAATCTAAAATCACTCTGGCCCCAATGGCACCCCACATCCATGTTTACACCTGCGCCCCGCTTTCAATTTATCGTGCCACACGAATACGGTAAATTCAAATGGAAATAGGGAAAACATATGATGTGGTGTTTTCAACGGGCCGCTATGAAATTGAGTACGAAAACGGTGTGAGATGCATCAAGAGAACACCGAAGTCATATCGTGTGAAAAGAGCTGATGGCACTACCAGACTAATCGGACAGGACTCCATTCTGGAATTGAAAGAAGTTGTAGGGCTTACAGGTCTCGGAATACCCGCGAGATGAACAACTTACGTTATAGGATCAAACGGGTCAATCAAACGGGTCAGCGATCAAACGGGTCAGAGTGATTTGAAATCTAAAATCACTCTAACCCCAATGGCAGCATCGTGATTTTCAACGTTAGGCCTCTAGACATGCCTCTCCCCAAGCCATTTCGTTTTTGGGCGCTGCAGCCAGATGGTGAGCGCGCTTTTCAAGCCTTCGAGCATATCAATGTCTATTACGAAGGCTGCTTGTCGCAATATGAGCGTATCTACGATCTTTGGCGAATATCTTCCGCGAACCAACTCGACGCAAAAGACGAAGAGGGATTCGCTGCGAAACGTCGCGCCATGCAACAGGTAGTCCGCGACATTCACTATCTGCTAATTTCGGTGCAAGTAATTTGGAAGACATTGCAGCGCCTCTGCGACGCAAAACTCTATCCACACTTTGTAAGCATGGCCGCTCTTCGAGACAAGTGGTCCCCGTACTTTGAGCAGTTTCGAGAGCCGCGAAACACTCTCGAACACTTTGACGACCAAGTGCTTGGGTCAGATTCAAAAAACAACAGTCCCGGCTATGGCTTGCGCCTTACCGCTGATGGCGGTTTCTCACTGGGTACACAAAATGTCGTGTTTGTGAATCACAAAGCCCAAAGCGAACTGGTTGAGTTTTGTCAGGAGTTCCAAGCGTGTATCGATTCAATTGTCGGCCCCGAGGCCTAACACTGCGGTGCATGGGGCGCTGCGCGATAAAGCCGCGCAGCGCCCCTGACCTTGAACGATAGGGCGCATCGCGGCCTCTGCTTGAACGAGCGATTACAAATAGGAGAAATCCGACA
>JAIPCS010000215.1 GCA_021738105.1 Sulfuritalea sp. | reverse complement strand
CAGGTCGCCGCAGTAGTCGGAGCAATCAGGCGATCAATCAAGCTGCGGTTGTCTTCGAGCAACTGGCGAATGGCGGGGGGGACATGTTCAGGCTGAACAGTGTCAAAGCGGGGCAGGCCGCTGAAATCGAGCAATGGGTTCATGTTTGTGAGGTTGGGGTGAAATGGGAAACTTCAATTTCCCGTGATGCGGATGGGGTGTTATCCGGGAATGATGCGTCGCCGGTTATTCAACGAGATCCTTGTACGCATGGAAACTGGCATGCCCGAGCCAGGGCATGATAACAATCAGGCCCACCAGAGCCGTAGCCAGACCAAAGCTGGTGAGGAACATGATGATGAGGGCCCAAAAGGCAAGCTGCCGCGGATTTTCACCAACGGCGTTGAGGCTGGTGATCAAGGCGCAGCGCACGCCACAAGGACGATCAACCAGCATTGGAATCGAAACCACGCTGAAAATGAACACCAGCGCTGCGAGCAGACCGCCGGCCGCCATATATATTGAGAACACCAGGCAGTGCTGCGGATCGATCAATACCTCGACCATCATTTCCAGGGGACCCAACGGGAGGCCCGTGTAAAACACGCTGATGATCACCGCGGAAATCACCTGCCAGACAGTGCCGGCCAGTATCGATAGAAAACCGCAACCAATCAGACCCGAAGGATTTCGATTCCAGGCTAACATCGAGTCGACCAGAGATACTGGCTCGTTGGCGAGATAGCAGCGCGAGAGTTCATAGACGCCTGCGGTGAGAATCGGGGCCACGAGCATGAAACCGGTAATCGCGGCAGCGAACAGAAAAGGCAGGCTCGCCGTCGCACGAAGGATGACAGCCCCGGTCACCGCGATAGCGACTCCGTAGAACAGGCTGGCCCCGGGCTGCCGCCAAAGATCCGCCCAGCCCAGCTTGAGCCACTTCACCGGAGCATCGAAGCCAATCTGTCGTACTTCGGGCAAAGTCATGTTTCCGGTTGAGCCGGGTCCGGCACCCCCTGCGGATGGCGCTGGTGTCCCGGTGGCTGAGTCATTCATCGGAGGGAATTTGCCGGCACACTCAAAGCTCGTGCGGTCCGGCCAACCGGGTCAGCGCCTCAAGATAGTTCGCGGCGGTTTTGTCGATGATGTCCTGTGGCAACTTCGGTCCTGGCGCCTGTTTGTTCCAGTCCAGGGTCTCGAGATAGTCACGGACGAACTGCTTGTCAAAACTGGGAGGGCTGACCCCCACCTGGTATTTGTCTGCGGGCCAGAAGCGCGAAGAATCAGGCGTCAGCACCTCATCAATCAGATACAGACGCCCGTCCGCGTCCTGGCCAAACTCAAACTTGGTGTCGGCAATGATGATGCCAGCCACCCGGGCAAAAGCAGCGGCGTCCCGATAGAGTCGCAAACTGGTTTCCTTTACGGTTTTAGCCAGATCGGCACCAATCAATGTCTCGACCATCGAGTAGTCGATGTTTTCATCATGGTCACCCATTTCGGCCTTGGTTGCCGGGGTAAATATCGGTTCCGGCAACTGCTGGGCCATTTTCAGTCCCGGAGGCAGCGCAATGCCGCATACGGCGCCCGTTGCCTGATAGTCTTTCCAACCAGACCCGATCAGATAGCCGCGTGCAACCGCCTCTATCGGCAGCGGCTTTAGTCGCTTGACCACCAGCGACCGGCCCCGAACCTGTGCCTTTTCATCAGCTCCGCTCACCACATTTTCCGGATCGATTCCGGTCAATTGATTGGGAACCACATACGAAAGTTTTCCAAACCAGAAGTTGGCCACGGCGGTGAGCACGGCCCCTTTGCCCGGAATCGGGTCCGGCAGGATCACGTCGAAGGCCGACAACCGGTCGGTGGTAACGATCAGAAGCTTGTCCTCGCCCACGGCGTAGATGTCACGCACCTTGCCGCGACCGAGCAAGGGCAGGCTCTTGATGGAGGACTCGAACAAAAGGGGTGTGGAAATGGGCATGGACAGAACTCTAAGCTAAGGATTTACTCGCGAACATAGGCTTTGCCGGGATTGCTCTCGGAGTCCTCGCGATAGGGAAAGTGCACATGACCGTAGCGAATGACCAATACAGCAATGGTCAGCAGCAATATTGCAGTTGCGACCGCCAGAACGCGCCATTCGCTCATTTCTTTTAGATCAAGGATGAGGTAGCGAGCCAGCGCCACCATGCCTATATACAGCGGGAAACGTACCGGAAGTTGCCCGGACTTGAAATACTGGCCAATCATCGCCAGTACTTCAAGATACAGGAACATCAGCAACAGATCGGCGAGCGTCACCCGGTGGGAAGCGACCATCACCATCGCCTCCTGGTACATGGCGACGGTGGTAGCGACGGCGATCACCAGCAGACCGAAATACTCGACGATGTCGAGGCCGCTGCTGAAGAACCTGCGCAGCCGGTCATAAGTATGGGACTGAATGTTCATAGATCACCCAAAAAAAAGCCGCGGGAAATCTCCAACGGCCTTGAACTTTACCGCACTTTACCGCTTACTTCACGATCGCGGTCAGCTCGCCCTTTTTGTAACGCTGGGCCATGGTTTCCATTGAAATCGGCTTGATCTTGCTGGCCTGTCCGGCACAACCGAAGGCCGTGTAGCGCGCAACGCAAATCTCCTTCATCGCCTTGCGCGCCGCGGCCAG
Source organism: Sulfuritalea sp. (assembly GCA_021738105.1). The sequence continues at coordinate 2,464 of JAIPCS010000215.1, read as the reverse complement.
ATACTTGCGTGGGTCGAAATCCTTGGTGTTCTCCGCCAGGTATTTGCGGATTGCACCTGTCGAGGCCATCCGCAGGTCCGTATCGATATTGATCTTGCGCACACCGTGCTTGATACCTTCGACGATTTCCTCGACCGGCACGCCATAGGTTTCGCCCATGGTCCCGCCGTATTGGTTGATGATTTTCAGCCAGTCCTGAGGCACGGACGACGAACCATGCATTACCAAATGAGTATTCGGGATGCGGGCATGGATCTCCTTGATGCGATCGATACGCAGCACTGCTCCGGTAGGTGGTCGGGTAAATTTGTAGGCGCCATGAGATGTGCCGATGGCAATGGCGAGCGCGTCTACGCCCGTCGCCTTGACGAAATCTGCGGCTTCATTCGGATCGGTGAGCAACTGATCCTGGGACAAAGCACCTTCAGCGCCGTGGCCGTCTTCCTTCTCGCCCATTCCGGTTTCCAGGGAACCCAAGCAACCCAGCTCGCCCTCTACTGAAACGCCGATGGCGTGGGCAATATCCACCACGTGCCGGCTGACCCGGGTGTTGTAATCAAAACTGGCCGGAGTCTTGGCGTCTTCTTCCAGCGAACCGTCCATCATCACACTGGAGAAACCCGAGCGCATTGACTGGATGCAGATCGACGGACTGGCGCCGTGGTCCTGATGCATCACGATCGGAATGTCGGGATGAGTCTCGATCGCAGCCTCGATCAGGTGGCGCAGATACGGCTCGCCCGCATATTTTCGGGCGCCGGCCGAGCCTTGCATGATGACCGGACTATTGGTTTCTTCGGCCGCTTCCATGATGGCCTGGATCTGCTCCAGATTATTAACGTTGAAAGCCGGTAGGCCGTAGCCATTTTCGGCGGCGTGGTCAAGCAATTGACGCATGGATACTAGGGGCATGACAATCTCCTTGGGTTATCTGGGAGCGAATTTCGGCGGGCGATGTTCGCCCACCTTTACAAGTTTCATGGTGTTGGTGCCACCGGCCTGCCCGATCGGCTCGCCAATCGTCAGCACGATCAAATCGCCCGGCTCCACTGCGCCGGCGGCAATCAGAATTTCCTCGGCCTGCCACAGCAACTCATCGCGATCGGTAGCAACGTACTCGGTGAGCAGGGGATAGACATCGCGATATATGCTGACCCGGTATCGGGTGCGGATGCGCGGCGTCAGGGCGTAAATCGGTACGCCGCAGTTGACCCGGCTCATCCAGAGCGTTGTCGAACCGGACTCGGTCAAGGTGGCAATCGCCTTCACTTTCAGGTGAAAGGCCGTAAATATGGCCGCCATCGAGATCGACTGATCGATGCGGGTAAACACCTGATCGAGAAAATGCGTATCGAGCGAGACGGTCTGCGAGTTCTCGGCTGCCACGCAGACCCTCGCCATGGCTTCCACGGCCTGTACCGGATAGGCCCCCGCAGCGGTTTCCGCCGAAAGCATTACGGCATCGGTACCGTCCAGCACGGCGTTGGCAACGTCTGACACTTCGGCGCGGGTCGGTACCGGGCTGGTGATCATCGATTCCATCATTTGCGTTGCAGTAATGGCAAACCGGTTGTGCTCGCGGGCCATGCGAATCATGCGTTTTTGCAAGGCCGGGACCGCCGCGTCGCCGACTTCGACCGCAAGGTCGCCGCGCGCCACCATGATGCCGTCAGTGGCATGAAGAATCTCTTCAAGATTTTCAACTGCTTCGACGCGCTCGATTTTCGCGATCACCAAGGCATCCGATCCGGCATCCCGCAGCAGCTGGCGCGCCTGACGCATGTCCGACCCTGACTTGGGAAATGAAACCGCCACATAATCCACACATAGCGCGGCCGCAGTCTTGATATCGGCCATGTCCTTGGGCGTCAGCGCCGGCGCGGAGAGTCCACCGCCCTGCTTGTTGATGCCCTTGTTGTTGGATAGCTCGCCATCATGGCGATTGCGACAGTGAATTTCACTGCCTTCGATGCGCTCGACATCGAATACAGTACGCCCGTCGTCCAGCAGCAACACGTCACCCGCGACGACGTCCTCAACCAGTTCGGGATAGTCCAGACCGACACGCTCCCCGTCGCCCAATTTGCATTTTGCGTCGAGGATGAATTTCTGCCCGGCCAGCAGCTGAATCGGCCCTGCTGCGAATTTTCCGATGCGAATCTTCGGGCCCTGCAAATCGGCCATCACGCCCACGGTACGTCCGGCCTTGTGGGCCGAATCGCGCAAGTTCTCAATGCGTTTCTGGTGGTCTTCCGCCGTTCCATGCGAAAAATTCAGGCGCACGACGTCCACCCCGGCGGCCACCAGTGCGGCCAACTGTTCCGGGCTGCTGGAGGAAGGCCCCAGTGTGGCCACGATCTTGGTCGAGCGCTTGGCGGTCATGATGTCATCCGGTTCAGGCCTTGGCGCGCTGCTCCAGAATATCCACGGCTGGCAGCTTCTTGCCTTCAAGGAACTCAAGGAA
>JAIPCS010000214.1 GCA_021738105.1 Sulfuritalea sp. | reverse complement strand
CGTGTGATACACCATCTGGTCCATGGTCACTGGCAGCGTTGACGTTTTGCCCTGCAAGACGTTGCCCAGAGAATCTCCCACCAGAATGACATCAACACCACAGCGGTCTTCCAGCGCAGTAAAGCTTGCGTCGTAGGCGGTAAGCATGGCGATCTTCAGATTCTCACGCTTCATGCGCCCCAGTTCGGGCATCGTGATCGGCTTGTTGCTGGCAAGGTAGGTCATGATTGACTAGGTATGAAGTAAACGGCCGCTAGGATACACATACCTGCAGCAAGTAGTCACTTTTACGGTGTTTGCAGCCAAGGCAGGTGCCGGAAAGGATGTGTCCAGAACATGGCTCATGCAGACTCCACGTGAATTCTTTGAATCCGCTGTGCGCTGCAGTTCCGCAACAGCTCACCAACGGCGCCGCGCCCGGGAACGCCCAGTAGCGGTGCGATTTCAGCCAACGGCGCCAGCACAAACGCCCGCTCATGCAGACGCGGATGCGGCAAAGTCAGTTGCGGATCCTCGCTGACCGTATCTCCGTATAGCAACAAATCAAGATCCAGAGTCCTTGGTGCATTCTTCACACTGCGCTGGCGGCCAAAACGCTCTTCAATCGCAAACAGTTGGTCCAGCAAAGTCGGCGCTGGTGAGACGGCAAGCAGTTCAACCACAGCATTGATGAAATCCGGCTGATGCTTCAGGCCCACCGGAGCCGTCCGATATAGTGACGACGCGGCGACGAATTGTGTTTGCGGCAACTCTCGCAATGCAAGAATGGCCGCTTTCACCGTTGCCACCGGGTCCCCAAGATTGGCGCCCAGCGCGATGAAACAACGCTGACTCACGTCAGCTTTCGCTGGTCGCGGTTGTCGAACCGCCCCCGTCTGCAGATTTTTTGCCACGCACCCGGCGCCGCCTCTTCTTGGGTCCGCTATCAGGAATCAGCAGCGCTTCGCGGCCTTCATGGTCGGCATTCTGGAAGTCATGCCACCAGGTCGCCAGTTCCGGATCGATTTCACCACTTTCCGCGCGCAAGGCAAGGAAATCATATCCGGCGCGAAAGCGCGGCAACTCGATCAGGCGGTAGGGTGTTTTTCCTGCCCGTCTCTCGAACCGCGGCTGCAGCGCCCAGATGTCCTTGATGTCGCCCGCAACGCGACGCGTAATGGCAAGCTTTTCGGCTTGAACGTTCAGCACCTCGTCCATGGCCTCGTACAGCGCAGGTATAGGAACGTCACCCTTGGCCTTGCGCGCTTCCCAGGCGGCCAACACTTCATGCCAGAGCAGTGTGGCGAACAGATAGCCGGGTGATAGCGATTTGCCGGCTTTGACCCGCGCGTCGGTGCTTTGCAGCGCGAGCATGACGAATTTTTCACCCAGCGGTTGTTCCAGAATCACATCCAGCAGTGGCAGCAAACCGTGATGCAGACCATCGTCGCGCAGCCGTTTGAGGCATTCAACGGAATGACCTGAAAACAGCAGCTTCAGCATCTCATCGAAAAGGCGAGCGGCCGGCACGTTTTCCATCAGATCGGCCATCTCGCGAATGGGCGCGCGCACAGCCGGATCCAGCGTCAGGTGGAGTTTGGCCGAAAGTCGCACGGCACGCAGCATGCGCACTGGATCTTCACGGTAGCGCTGTCTGGGATCGCCGATCATGCGCAGGGTTTTCTGCTGCAAATCGGCCACACCATGGTGATAGTCGATCACCGTCTCGGACGATGGATCGTAGTAAAGCGCATTGACCGTGAAGTCCCTTCGGGCAGCATCTTCAGCAATCGAACCAAAAACATTGTCGCGCAGCACCCGACCATGCTCATCCTTGATCGTATCGGCGTCATGCGCCGCACGGAAAGTAGACACCTCCAGAGTTTCTCCGCCTTGCATTACATGGACGATCTGGAAGCGGCGACCGATGATGCGGGCACGACGAAACTGGGCGCGTACCTGTTCCGGTGTGGCATCGGTAGCGATGTCATAGTCTTTGGGCTCAATGCCGGCAATCAGGTCCCGCACGGCACCACCCACGATGAACGCCTTGTATCCGGCTTTTTGCAGCGTCTCGCAGGTGCGACGGGCACCGAGCGAAACACGCTCGCGGCGAATACCGTGCCGAGCCACGGGAATCATGGCCGGCCCACTGAGAGACGAGGAATCGCCGCGACGAAACACGCGGCGCAACAATTTGCGAATCATGGAGAAGGTATGGAAACCCGACAGAGCCTGCTTCTGGAGGCCGCAATGATAGCCGAAAACACGCTGCGAACTGATTTGTCTGCAGTCGGATGCGCTTGATCAGTGCCAGTTGCCATCGAGATTCAAATCATGAAAGCACCTTCAAATGCGGCTCAATTACCCCGATAAAACCTCCCACGGATGAAGATAGGGGCCAGTCTCGGACTCGCCATCCGCTAAAATTGCGGTTTTCCCCATTTTGTAAGACCTATGGAACTCGCCAAGAGCTTCGAACCCGCTGATATTGAGCGCCGCTGGTACCCGATCTGGGAGTCGCGCGGCTATTTTGCTGCCGGGCTCGACACCACCAAGACAGAGAACTTCTGCATTCTGCTGCCACCGCCAAATGTGACGGGGACCCTGCACATGGGCCATGGTTTCAATCAGGCCATCATGGATTCGATGACCCGCTACCACCGCATGCGCGGTGACAATACCTTGTGGCAGCCCGGCACCGACCATGCCGGCATCGCTACCCAGATCGTGGTGGAACGGCAACTCGACGCCCAAGGCGTTTCACGCCATGACCTGGGCCGCGAGAAGTTTCTCGAAAAAGTCTGGGAATGGAAAGCTTTTTCAGGGGACACCATCACCAAGCAGATGCGCCGCCTGGGCACGTCCCCTGACTGGACGCGCGAGCGCTTCACCATGGACGCCGGGCTGTCGAAGATCGTTACCGAAACCTTTGTCCGCTTGCATAAGGAAGGCCTGATCTACCGCGGCAAGCGTCTGGTGAATTGGGACCCGGTGCTGCATACGGCAGTCTCTGATCTGGAAGTGGTGAGCGAAGAAGAGGATGGATTCCTCTGGCACATCCGCTATCCCCTGAGCGACGGCTCAGGCTATCTGACGGTGGCAACGACGCGACCGGAAACCATGCTCGGCGATACTGCGGTCATGGTGCACCCGGACGACACACGCTATATGCACCTGATCGGCAAAACCGTCAAACTGCCGCTATGTGAACGCGAGCTGCCGATCATCGCCGATGCCTTCGTCGATCTCGAGTTCGGTACCGGCTGCGTCAAGGTAACTCCGGCGCACGATTTCAACGACTACGCAGTTGGCCAGCGTCACAAACTTCCGGTTATTTCGATCCTGACACTTGACGCCAGGATCAACGACAACGCGCCAGAAAAATATCGCGGCATGAACAGATTCGACGCACGCAAGCTCGTGGTCGCTGATCTTGAAGCACTTGGCCTGCTCGAGAAGACCGACAAACACAAGCTCAAGGTGCCACGCGGAGACCGTACGCACGAGATTATCGAACCCATGCTCACCGACCAATGGTTCGTCGCCATGAGCAAACCCGGTCGCGACGGCAAAAGCATTGCCGGCAAGGCGCTGGAATGCGTGGCATCCGGTGAAATCAAGCTGGTGCCTGAAACCTGGGTCAATACCTACAACCAGTGGCTCAACAACATCCAGGATTGGTGTATCTCGCGCCAGCTTTGGTGGGGACACCAGATTCCCGCCTGGTATTCAGATAGTGGCCAGATCTATGTCGCGCACGATGAGAACGAGGCTTACGCGCTGGCAAAAAGCGACGGCTATACCGGACCCTTGACGCGCGACGAAGACGTGCTCGACACTTGGTACTCCTCGGCCTTGTGGCCCTTCTCGACCCTGGACTGGACGCCGGAATGGCCGGCCAAATCGAATCCTGCGCTCGATCTTTACCTGCCTTCGTCCGTGCTGGTTACCGGTTTCGACATCATCTTTTTCTGGGTGGCGCGGATGGTCATGATGACCAAACACATCACCGGCAAGATTCCGTTCAAGAACGTCTATGTGCACGGTCTGATCCGTGATGCCGAAGGCCACAAGATGTCCAAGTCCAAGGGCAATGTGCTGGATCCGATCGACCTGATCGACGGTATAGCGCTCGATGATCTGGTGAAGAAACGCACCACTGGCCTGATGAACCCCCGTGATGCCGCCAAGATCGAAAAGCGCACGCGCAAAGAGTATCCGGACGGCATTCCAGGCTTCGGAACGGACGCGCTGCGTTTCACCTTTCTCAGCCTCGCCAGTCCAGGGCGCGATATCAAGTTCGACATGCAACGCTGCGAAGGCTATCGCAACTTCTGCAACAAGCTGTGGAACGCCTCGCGCTTCGTGCTGATGAATTGCGAAGGACAGGATTGCGGCCTCGCGCAACACGGTTCCGACGCTTGCAACGGAAGTTATCTTGATTTTTCGCCGGCCGACCGCTGGATCGTCAGTCGCCTGCAGCAGGTCGAACACGAGGTCGAACAACACTTCATCGACTATCGCTTTGATCTGCTGGCACGCGCGATTTACGGATTTGTCTGGGACGAATATTGCGACTGGTATCTGGAACTCGCCAAGGTACAGATCCAGAAAGGCAGCGAGGCGCAGCAACGCGCCACGCGACGCACTCTGGTGCGCGTACTGGAAGCCGTGCTGCGTCTTGCGCATCCACTGATACCTTTCATCACCGAGGAACTTTGGCAGACGGTAGCGCCGCTGGCCGGCCGGGCCGATGCCCTTGACGCAAACAAATCATTAATGCTGCAGACGTACCCGAAAGCCGATTTGTCGCGTTGCGACGCCAAAGCCGATGCCTGGGTGGCTCTGCTTAAGGACATGATCAACGCCTGCCGCAGTCTGCGCGGCGAAATGAATATTTCTCCCGCCCAACGTGTGCCATTAGTCGGCGCTGGCGACACGGCAACTCTGACCGCATATGCCCCCTATCTGGCGGCGCTGGCAAAGCTTTCCGAGGTTACGACCGCTGAAACGCTGCCAGATTCGGATGCACCGGTACAGATCGTGGGCGAGTTCAAACTAATGCTGAAAGTTGAAATCGACATCGCCGCCGAAAAGGAGCGACTCGGCAAGGAACTTGCCCGTGTCGAAGGGGAAATTCTCAAGGCGGAGAAAAAGTTGGGTACAGAGAGCTTCGTATCCCGA
>JAIPCS010000213.1 GCA_021738105.1 Sulfuritalea sp. | reverse complement strand
ATGGACACGCGAGTCATCGCTTCCGGGCCGTTGCCGATCAATGTCGCACCTTTGACCGGTGTGGTGATTTTGCCGTTTTCTATCAGGTAGGCCTCGGCGGTTGAAAAGACGAACTTGCCGCTGGTGATGTCCACCTGGCCGCCGCCGAAGTTGGCGGCGTACAGACCTTTCTTGACCGACTTGATGATCTCCTGCGGATCATGCTTGCCATTGAGCATGGTGGTGTTGGTCATGCGCGGCAGCGGCAGGTGGGCAAAGGATTCGCGGCGGCCGTTGCCGGTGGTCGGAACGCCCATCAGACGCGCATTCAGCGTGTCCTGCAGATAGCCGACCAGAATGCCGTCTTCGATCAACACGGTGCGTTGTGTCGGATTGCCCTCGTCGTCGATGGTCAGCGAACCGCGACGATCGGCGATCGTGCCGTCATCGACAACAGTCACACCCTTGGCGGCGACGCGCTGGCCGATGCGTCCGGCAAAGGTTGAACTGCCCTTGCGGTTGAAGTCGCCTTCAAGACCATGGCCCACCGCTTCGTGGAGCAGGATGCCGGGCCAGCCGGGGCCGAGCACCACGGTCATTTCGCCGGCCGGTGCCGGTTTGGCGGCGAGGTTGACGCTGGCCTGATGCACGGCGCGCCGTGCGTAGTCCTGCAGTACGGAGTCGCTGAAGTAGGCGTAATCAAAGCGCCCGCCACCGCCTGCGGAGCCTTGTTCGCGACGCTGGCCGGTGCCCTCGCCTTCCTGCATGATCACGGAAACGGAAATGCGCACCAAAGGCCGCACGTCGGCGGCCATGCGGCCATCGGAACGGGCTACCAGCACCACTTCCCAGGTGCCGGCGATACTGGCCATGACTTCTTTGACACGTGGGTCTTCGGCCCGTGCCATGGCTTCCAGGCGTTCCAGCAGCGTGACTTTGGCAGCGTCATCGAGCGAAGCGATGGGATCGTTTCCTGCATAGAGCGCACTTGGCGGCTTGTCACGGCGCAGCATCGGTGCCAGGCGCTGAGCGCCCGCCGCCGCAATCGCGCGGGTGGTTCCGGCGGCAGCCTTGAGCGCCGCCAGACTGATGTCGTCGGAGTAGGCAAAGGCGGTCTTCTCGCCGGAAATCGCCCGTACGCCGACACCCTGCTCGATATTGAAACTGCCTGATTTGACGATACCTTCTTCCAGGCTCCAGGCCTCGGAGCGGGCGTACTGAAAATACAGATCGGCGTAATCGACATGATTGCCGAAGAGCTGTCCGAAGACCCGCTCCAGCATATGGGGCGCCAGGCCGTGGGGTTTGAGCAAGGTTCGTTCGGCGACGTCGAAATGGGGAATGGAACTGGCGGGCGCGTTCATGGCTGTCCTTGAAAAAAATACAAAACCTCTGTGGCTGACTGATTGTGAAGACTATTGCAGTATGCGATGTTTCAGTGCCGGCAGGCTGGTTCTGGTATCGACCAGCTTTTGCCGATTCAGTTCAGCAATCACCACGCCTTCGCCTTTGTCCATGCGGGCGACGACTTCGCCCCAGGGGTCGATGACCATGCTGTTGCCATGGGTGATGCGCCCGGTCGGGTGCGTGCCGCCCTGGGCTGCAGCCAGAACATAACACTGGTTTTCCACGGCGCGGGCGCGCAACAACAGTTCCCAGTGGGCGCGACCGGTGGTTTCGGTGAAGGCGGCAGGAAGCACCAGAAGATCGACTGGATTCGATATCCGTGCCATTTCTCTAAACAGTTCAGGAAAGCGCAAGTCGTAGCAGATGGCAATGCCGATATGCCCGAGCGGCGAATCGAAAGTGACGATCTGATCGCCGCGTTCAATGGTCGCGGCTTCGTCATAGCTTTCCTCACCCTTGCTGAATCCAAACAGATGAATCTTGTCGTAGCGCACGACTCGCGCGCCTTCGGGGTCAAACACCAGGCAGCTGTTGCGCAGTTTGGTGGGATCGTCGGCCATCAGCGGTATCGAACCACCGACCAGCCAGATACCCAGTCGCGCTGCCGTTTCGGCGAGAAAATCCTGTATGGGTCCGGTACCGTTGACTTCGCGCGCCGCCAGTCGATCGACATCCAAGGCTCCGATCAAAGGAAAATACTCAGGCAAGGCGACAAGCTGCGCACCGGCAGTCGCGGCTTCGGCAATCAGCCTGCCTGCGGTGACAAGATTCGGGGCGATGTCCGGACCGGAAATCATTTGTACGGCTGCAACGCGGATTGCAGCCTCAGGCTCCATGGTGTCGGTCGTCGTCTGCTTTGAAACCCCACTATTCACGGGTGTCATTTCGTCTCCTCCGGGTCTTTCTTGCGGGGTTGGCCAAGCTTTTCCACCTTTGGGTCCGCCCAACTTCCGGTTACCGAGTATTCGAAGGCAAAGGCCTGGTCGAGCGGGTCCTTGAAAAGCTTCTGCGCCGCCCAGACGACTGCGCCGGCGACTGGATTGGCAATCATGGTCCCGACGGCAATCGATTCGCCCACCGCAGGTTGTACCCGAACTTTGAGATCTTGTGTCTCGGTCCCCAGATTTACCGTCCCGCTCATCAGTACCTTCGCCGAGGGGCCCTTGATTTGCAGCTCGCTGGTTTCCAATTCACCGCGTTCCACCGAGAAGTCGCCGCCAATACTGTCAAAGGCAAAGCCCTGGCTGAAGACGTCGCGAAAATCGAGCGTGATGCGACGTGGCAGCGATTGCAGGCTGAGTATGCCGAGCAGGCGTCCGACGCCAGGTTCGAGTTTGACGAACTGTCCTCCCGAAGCCTCCAGACTGAGCTTTCCATCAAGCGTCGGGTAGTCGATCTTGAACGGCGAACCGCTCCATGAAAGATTGCCGGCGAGCTTGGCGCTGCCGCGCTTCACCGTGTCCGGATAGCCGATGCGGTCAATCAGTTTCTCGATGCTTTTTGCGTCAAGTTTGAATTCGATGTCGGTACCGGATTTGTTTGCGTCACGACGCCAGCGTCCGGACGCTTTCAGCGTACCGTCTTCGTTTTTTGCATCGATTTGGGTATTCCAGATTCCGTCCAGATTTTGCGCCGCAATTCGGACGGTGCCCAGGGGTTTTCCCTTGAACGAGAGTTGCTCGACGGTGATGTCGAGCGCCGGGATCCTGTCGATCACTTCGCTGGCGGTTTCCTGCAATACCGTCGGTGTCGCCACCGTTTCGGGTATCGAAAACTGGGCAATGCGTCCGGAAAGTTTTCCGCTGCCAGCGCTGTTCCATTCGAAGCTTCCGTTCAATTCGCGGCTGTTCAATTCGAATCGCGTGCTGCTGTCCTTTTCCGGGCGACGTCCCTTGACTCGCACATTGTGGAAATTTTTCTCCATGGTCACCAGCTCGTCGGCACTCAATGTGAACTGGATGGCCGGCCAACGAGCAATGGGAGTTTTTTCCTGCCCGCTGTTCTTGACGGGACTCGCCAAAAGTTTGCGCCAGAAGTCGGTATCGATCTTGGGCAAATTGACGGCAATGGCCAGATCGTTTTCCGGCAGGGGTAATTTGACATCCCCTAGCGTCAGTGTTCCCCGTGTGATGAGCGCGGGAATCCGGTCATGTCGCCGTTGCAGCTGCATGCGCAGGGTGCTCCCCAGGTTCAGGTCGAGCACGTCTTGCGACGCAACGCGTTTAGCCGAGTTTGACTCCTTCACCACGCCCTCTCCCGCGCGGGCCTTGGAAGACGTGTCCGCAGCCGCGGCTGCTCCGGTGTACGGTTTCCGTCCGAAACTGAAAGCCATGGGTTCGGTGGCGGTTTTGTTGAAGGGCACCGGCAAACTCGATGAAATTCCGAGCAGATTCGAGCTCAGTTTCACTTCTGCGAAATTCTTTCTGGCGCGCACCGTACTGCTCCATTTCGTGCTGCCCGCCAGATGGTCGAATACCGGATGGGGAAACTGCCGCCGCAAGTTTGCAATGCTGACCTCTCCCGCAGCGTTCACCTGAACACTGCCATCGCCGGCCGTTTTCACATCGACACTCAGCGGCATGTCCAGCAAGTTGCCTCGTATGCCCCGCGCCTGGAGGTGATCCGAAGAAAACTGCAGGCCGCCACGCACGTCCGTGAGCGGCGGCAGATCCTTGTCAACAGTGAGGCGATTGCCATCGAAACGGTAATTCCCGTCGACTTTTGAATTTTCCAGTTGGTGCAACGGTAATTGGAGTTTGAGTTCGAGCCCGCCGGAGCCCTCTGCTCGCATGTCTTCGGTGAAGTGGTCTATGCGTTCGCCGACCGGGCTGGATTCGATAAAACGCAGAAATTCCGCGGTAGGACCGGTAGCCTTTCCGGTCACCGTCAGCAGGTTATCTTGCTTTGCAAGATCCTCGATGACCGCGTGTACGTCTTTAACGGTGACGCCAAGAATCTTGCCGCTGCTGCCGGTGATCACCATGCGCTCGCCGGCAAACAGCAGTTCACCTTCTATGGCGTTGATCTCGGGCCAGCTATCGGCGTAGCGCAGAGTGGCATCCCTGAATTTGCCCCGCACTTCAAATACGCCGTCCTTGCCGCCGCTAAATGGAAACTTGCGCAAATCGCCGTGAAGTTTCAGCGTGACGTCGGTGGCGCTGCCGGTTTTGATCCCGGTCTGCAGCCAATCGCGAACGTTCTTACCGACTGCCAGAGGCATGTAGCGCCATACCGCCTGACCGCTGCCGCGACTAAGTCGGGCGTCGAGATCTATGCGGCCCGGACGTTCCACGAGTGCGCGCCAACTGCCGCTGGCTTGGCCGGCAGCATGCTTGTTGTGGAAGTCGATCTTTTTCAAATTGACTTGCAGCCCTTCGGCGCTGGATTGCCAGCCGATCTCGGCGGCAAGCGAATCCAGTTCCAGATTCGGATCGGCAAACACATTCGGCAGCTCGAGCCTTGCCGCCTGGCCGTCGAGAAATACGTTGCCGCTGGTATTGTTGCCTTCGACGCGACCGTTGATGCCCGCGATGCCCGGGACCGGTCCCAGTGCGCTGAGTCCAAGCCCTTCAAAACGGCTCTTCAGGTTCCAGCTGGCGAGTGCGGACGGGTCTTCGGCACTTCCCTTCCAGTCGAGTTTGAGATCGAACACGCGGCCATGCGGTGCATGGCGCGCCAGTCGTGCGCGGGCGGCGTCATCCAGGGGCAAGTGGCTGGCAAGCTTGGCCAAGGCGGCCAGATCCAGACCGTTTGCGCTGGCGGAGCCTTGTGCCGGGCGATTGGCGGCGGCACTCAGCCAGCTTAACTCGACGTCTGTCGGTTGCAGCACCAGGCC
>JAIPCS010000212.1 GCA_021738105.1 Sulfuritalea sp. | reverse complement strand
GGAGCAAAATTGGCGAAAAGTCGGACATCCGCTCTATGACTTCTTTTTCCACACCCATCACGCGGAAATCGACTTGTGCGGAACGACAGGTATGGTCGCCTCCAGCGCACATTATCAGCATCGGACTTCCGCAAGCATGAGCTAAAGTGCGGAACATTCGGCGGTAGAATCGCTGCTGGAAACGGTCGGGGTTCTACTGCCAGTGTTTCGAAAAAATACTAGTCGACAAGCGTTCGAATCGCAAACCATTGCAGCCGTCGATACGTTTCTGTACCGGCTTTCTGTTTACGGTGTGCCGCTGGTTATCGGACTCGCATCGCTACTGGCATATTTTCTGCTGCCGAATTATTACGAGCTGGATGGCGCAAGCCGGGTCGAGTTCAGGGCATTTCAGCAAGAAAACCAGTCGCTGACTCCTCAGCAGGCGCTAGCGCGTCTATCGGACGCGCCAAAAACCACAGATCTCAATTTACACCGTTCCGAAGCTCCATTCTGGTTTGAGTTTCAATTGCCAGCCAGCACCCGGCCCGTGGTCGTCGAGCTTCCTTCCCGCCACGCTCTAAATGCGGTTTGTTGGCGTGCAGATAATCTTCAGTCGCTTGGATCGGCAGATCGCGTCCGTGCCAAGGGTTCTATAAAGGCGACAAAAACCGGCTTTGCGTTCGAGTACGGGCCACTGCCATTAGCGACCCGGGTATTTTGCAGTGCCAGTCACACGGGTCCAGCCTACATTACCGTGACCCTGTGGCCTGTCGACCGGTTTGCCATTTCTGTTCTCAAGTTTCATCGCAACTCGGGCCTGTTGGATGGCGGACTGATCGTTTTGGCGATGTTCGTGCTGCTGACCGCCGTTCTCAGTCGAGAGTGGTTGTATGTGATGTTTGCAGGATGGCTGGTAGCCAATTTGCGAATGGCCGCACTTTCCGCCGGATGGGATACGCAGTGGCTGGAAAACAGTATTTCTCCGGATTGGATGATTCCTGTCCGCAAGTTCACCATGTCTGCGTATTACCTGCTGACCATCATGCTGTTCAGCCGGTTGTTTGCGGAAGAATTGAAGTGGGCAAAACACACATTGTTGCTACGCATCAGTCAGTGGTCATGTCTACCTCTGTTTTTGGCGGCCGCTATTTTGTCCTACGCGAATTTCCTGCCGATGCTATGGGTATTTAGTTCCTATACGGTGATCGTGATCGTTTTTCTCCTGATCCGCATCCTGATCGTGACCCACTCCAAGGTCGCGCTCTGGTATGGCGCGGGCCTGGCGATCGCTTTGCTGGCGAGCCTCAACGAAGTCGTTGCGGCGGCGCTGGGATTTCGAACCTTGATCGGCAACGTCAACAGCGTAACGGCCGCTCTGGCGTCCAGTCTGCTTTCGGCACTGGCGATTGCTGAGCAGATGCGGCAGGAAAGGCAGGAACGCCGAAAGGCTGAGAATGCTTTGCGCGATACCTATCAGGCGATACCGATAGGGCTGTTCTCGCTGGATGAAACCGGGCAGATCATTCAGAGCAATCCTGCTTACCGGAACATGCAGGGCCATCACCCACAGGATGGCGGGCGCTGGCAGGATGACTTCGAGGCCGGTGCCTGGGAGCGCTTGAAAGCACTGGCCGGGAGTCCGGAAGACGAGGACATCGAGCTAAAAAGTGCAGTGGATGCCGCGGGCATTCAGCGCAGCTTTCTGGTCAAGGCAACCCAGGTCAACGACCGGATCGAAGGGTCGCTGCAGGACATCACCTTGCGCGTCGAGGCGACGGCACAGCTGCATTTTCTGGCCGACCACGATCCTCTGACGGGAATTTTCAACCGGCGTGGTATCGAGAAAGCTTTCGACAGCGCCAACCAGTCGCTTGCCAGCGGTACCACCATGGCACTGGCCTATCTGGATCTTGACCGTTTCAAACTGATCAACGATCTGTTCGGGCATGTTGCCGGCGACATGGTGTTGCGCCAGGTGTGTGATCGAGTAAACAAACTTCTGGTCGGGGGTGAGGTGCTTGGACGCGTCGGCGGGGACGAGTTTGTGATCGTGTTTCAGGGCGGGGCGATTCATTCAGCTGCGGAGTTGTGCCGCTCCCTGATTCTGGAAATCTCCAAGGATCCGTTTATCGAGAGCGATCGGGCGTTTCAGGTGAAGTGCTCGATCGGCTTGGTCGAGGTTGCCCGGGGAACCCGGGAGGACGAAGCGGTTTCGCTGGCCGACCGGGCTTGCCGCGAAGCCAAGACCGGGCATGAGGGGAATCTGGTGATCTATCAGCAGGACATGTCGGTGTTCGACGAGCACCGGGAGGAGTTGCAACTCATACAGCGACTCGACATGCCCCAGCCGGAGGGCTTGTTTCTGGTGGTGCAGCCGATCATGTCCTTGCGCGACCCGTATGGCTCGCTCAATTTCGAGGTGCTGCTGCGCATGCGCGACAAGCACAATCAGGTTCTGCCCGCCTGGAAGATCATCACGGCCGCCGAGCGCAATGGCCGCATCGCGACCATCGACAAGTGGGTGCTGACGACCACGCTGGAATGGCTGCGCACCCATGCCGGGCATCTGAAAAAGTCCAGCTATGTGTCGGTCAACCTCAGCGGTGGATCGCTCAACGACGAAAAGTTCATCGGCGATGCATTCTCGATCCTGGCGCGCTATGGCAAAACCGTGGAGCGGCTGTGTATCGAGATTACCGAGAGCGTGGCGCTTCACGATCTATCCAATACCCGGCATTTCATCGACGGCATCCGTAAATATGGAGCGAAGCTCGCGCTTGACGATTTTGGCGCCGGCTATACCTCGTTTTCTTATCTGCGGAGCCTGCCGGCGGACGCCTTGAAGATTGACGGCGCCTATGTCAAGGACTTGCTGGCCCATCCGGCCAATCAGGCCATCGTTCAGGCCATCGTCGATCTCAGTCGCAACCTGGGCATGATCAGCATCGCCGAATGGGTCGAAGACGTGCCGACGCTTGAAGCGCTGGCCGAAATGGGTGTCGACTACGCTCAGGGCTATGTGGTTTCACGGCCGCTGTCGCCCGAGCGCTTGCTGCTTTCGGTTTCCGCCGCGGATTGTATCCAGGACGAGGCCACCAGCCGCTTCGTTCGCAGTGAGTTGGGCGCGATCCTGACGCGAGCCGACCAGCCGGGGAATGATCGTTTCCATTGAGCTTGCGCGCCGTGCTGAAGCCGATGATGCGTGAAGCGAAAGTTGGGCGGGCTTGGCGGACAGTATCACGAAGAGAGTCGGCTTCGCCTCCTCGATTTTTGCCACGCTTGGCCCATGTCATAATCAATCCATGTTCCGCAATTCCCGCGATATCCTGATCGGTTTCCTGCTGGTGTGCACCGCCGCCTGGGGCCTGATGGGAACGCGTGGCCTGCGTTTTGCCGACCGCGCACTTTATGATGCCCAGGTCAGTTGGCTGCGCGCCAACAAACCGACACCGCTGGCGAACGATGTGGTGGTGATCGGCCTTGACGAGACGGCCTACGAAACCATTCCGGAGCCGACGGCGCTATGGCATCGCCATTTCAGCACCTTGCTGGCGGGACTGTCTTCAGCCCGGCCGGCCGTGGTCGGTTTGGCCATGCCGTTGCCGGTGCGCTCCTATGATTTTCTGATCAAGGATATCGACGCCACCCTGATTTCAGGCATCTACCTGTTACGCAGCGCGGCACCGCTGGTGGTGGGTCAACCGCTAGGCGTCGGCAATCGCCTGCGCCCGATTGCACCGGATCTGCTAGAGGCGATTGGCAAGGAAGCGGTGGCCTCGCTGGCCATTTGTGAGGATGTCGATGGCACGGTGAGGCGCGTCAATCAGCGTCGTTGCCGGTCCGTAGAAGAGCAAGTACCGCTGGCGCTGGCCATGGCCAGGCATCTGGGTCGGGAGGGTTCGCTTTCCGGCATGATCGACTATAGCGTGGGTGGCGCCATTGAATACACACCGGTAAGCACGGTGCTGGACTGGATTCAAAAGGGCGAGCAGGAGAAGGTGAATAAATTGGTTCGGGGTCGCGCGGTGGTGGTGGCCAACCTGCTGCCTACCGAGGCGCGCTATCGCCTGCCGGTGCCCTTGGCAGCATGGGAGCCGGGCAGTCGCACCGAACCGGGCGCCGTGGTGCATATCCAGACGCTACGCTCGCTGCTGGGGCGCGGGTTGATCGAACGCGCGCCGGAAAATCTTTCACTGCTGCTGGCCGGCCTGGCTGCGCTGTTCTGGTTTGGCCGCAGTGGTTGGCCCAAGGCCTTCGTGCTGGCGGCGGGAGTAGCGGCGCTGGTGGCGACTTCGACCTTTTTGCTCTGGCATGGCAGCTATCTGCGCGTGGCGAATATCGTCATCATCATGGTGCTTGCCTATCTCGCGAGGCAGGGCTGGGATTTCGTCATGAATTTCCGCAAACGGAAAACCTTGCGCACCATGTTTTCCGGCCATGTCAGTCCGCAGGTGATGCGTGCCTTGTTGGGTGGTGAACTGCAACTCGATGCCAATGGCCAGCGCTGCGACGTGACTCTGATGTTTGTCGGCATTCGCGGTTTTGCTGCGCGCTCCGCACAGTCGTCCCCTGAGGCCATGATCAGCCTGCTCAACCGCTTTCATGCCGCGGCGGCGAAGGCGATTCAAGCGAGCGGTGGCGCGGTGGATAAATATGTCGGCGATGGTTTGATGGCGACGTTCGGGCTGCCTCAGTCATTGCCGTCACCGCAACGCAATGCGCTGGAAGCAGCGCAAAACCTCTTGCTGCGTGTCGAAGCACTCAACATCGAATTGGCGGAGCAGGGCATCGAACCGCTGAACATCGGCATCGGCATCGAAAGCGGCGAAGTGCTGGCCGGCTATGTCGGCTCGAGCAAGCGTCGCGAATTCTCGGTTATTGGTGAGGCGGTAGGCGCTGCCAGTCGTCTGGAAGCTCTGACCAAGGTGTATGCGCATCCGGTAATCTGCTCTCACGACGTGGCCGCTGCTGTCGGTTTTGTCGGCGGACTGATCGATCTGGGTGCGCCGAAGCCGGAGGCACCGCACCTTTGGGGCTGGACGCCGCCACTCACCGGGTCGGCCGACAGGGTCGGGCAGGTCGTACGATGAGCGTACTGAGCGACTACCTCACGCTGGCCTGGTTTGCCGGCAGCAGGCACCGGGAATTGCGCCGGCCATTGCTGGGTGAGCAGCTGCTGCGCCAGATTTACAACGCCGGCGTGCTGGCCTTGCCGGTGGTCGGCGCCCTGGCGTTGTTGACCGGGATCGCGGCAGTCACCCAACTGTCGGCACTGGTGGGTACCGACAGCGAT
>JAIPCS010000211.1 GCA_021738105.1 Sulfuritalea sp. | reverse complement strand
ATCGGCCTGCGGGTGATCAATCGAAGTCCCGTGGCGCAGCGCAATGTGCGCGTGGCGGGCGAGGTGCAGCAAACAGAATTTGCCCGCGTGATTGTGCTGACGAGTGTGCTCAGGCCGGGTAAGTCGGCGGTGGTGGCGATGGGCATCCGTTTGTCCGACATCGATGGCGGGCTCAAACGCGTGCGG
Source organism: Sulfuritalea sp. (assembly GCA_021738105.1). The sequence goes on along the minus strand of JAIPCS010000211.1, from coordinate 5,140 downwards.
GGAGAAGGCCGTCACGCCGATCCGGCGGAATGAACGTGTCGGGCTACACCAGCCCGTTCATCAGTTGCACCATCACCGTGTCGCCAGCGCCGACTTTTTCGCGATTGTGTTCGAGCACGATGAAACAGTCGGCGTCGGCCATCGAGCGCAGCACGCCGGAGCCTTGCGCGCCGGTGGGGCGCACGCACCATTCGCCATTTTCCTGGAACAGGATACCGCGCTGGAATTCAGTGCGGCCACGGCCTTTTTTCATCGCCTCGGTGCAGCGCGCGGGGAAGCCTGGAACCAGTTTGACGGGATCGACTCCGGCCAGTTTGAGAATCGCCGGCAGCACGAACTGGTAGAAGGTCACCATCACCGCGACTGGATTGCCGGGCAGGCCGAACAGCCAGGCGCCGGGTGTGTCTTCGCCGTCGGGCTGGATGCGGCCGAAGGCCATCGGGCGGCCGGGCTTCATGGCGATCTTCCAGAAGGCGACTTCGCCGAGCTGGGCCATCAACTGCTTGATGAAATCCGCTTCGCCGACCGAGACGCCGCCACTGGTGATGATGGCGTCGGCGCAGCCGGCGGCTTCGCGAAAAGCCGCCTCAAGCACGGCGGGATCGTCCTTGACCACGCCCATGTCGATGACGTCGCAGCCCAGGCGGGTGAGCATGCCCCAGAGGGTGTAGCGGTTGCTGTCATACACGGCGCCGGGAGCGAGCGGGGCGCCGATCGAGCACAACTCGTCGCCGGTGGAAAACACGGCGACGCGAACCCGGCGGCGGATTGAAAGTTCGGCGATCCCCAGCGAGGCGATGATGCCGATCTCGGCCGGGCGCAACTTCCTGCCGGCCGGGATGGCCGGTTTGCCGGCTTGCAGATCTTCGCCGGCACGCCGTGTGTTCTGATCACGGCGCTGCCCCGGCGGGATGATGACGTTGGCGTCTTCGACGCGGACCACTTCCTGGATCACCACGCAATCCGCATCCTGCGGCAGGACCGCACCGGTCATGATTCTCACCGTCTCGCCAGCGCCGAGTTTTCCTTCGAAGGCGCGTCCGGCGAAGGCGGTACCGACGTTGTTCAACCGGGTTTCGCCGGTCGTGGCGAGATCGTCAAAGCGCAGCGCCCAGCCATCCATTGCCGAGTTGTCGTGGGTCGGCACGTCGATGGGCGAGATCACGTCCTCCGCCAGCACGCGGTCCAGCGCCTGGCGAACGAAGACACGCTCGTGGCCGACGACCGGGCTGAGCAGATCGAGAATGAGTTGGCGGGCGCGGTCGACCGGCAGCGAATTCGGGTCGTAGTTGTCGGCGCAGGAGAGGGTCTGAAGTATCGAGGTCATGGCGTGGAGCATTGCGACGGGCTAGCCGCCGATATAGGACATTTCAATTTTGGCCGCGCCGTGCGGCAGGGCGGTGGCGGCGCTGCGAATCTCTGAATAGCGGTCATCCCGCCCGCGCCATACGTGGGCGATGAGCTTCTGCAGTGTTTCATCATTGGCGCCTTCGCGCAGCAGCGCACGCAAATCGTGGCCGCCCTGGGCGAACAGGCAGGTGTAGAGCTGGCCTTCGGTGGACAGGCGGATGCGCGTGCAACTGGAACAGAAGGCCTGCGTCACCGAAGAAATCACGCCGATCTCGCCGCCGCCATCCAGATAGCGCCAGCGGCCGGCGACTTCGCCCGGATAGTTGGCGTCGATGGCTTGCAGCGGAAATTCGGCATGAATGCGGGCGATGATCTCGGCCGAAGGCAGTACTTCGTCCATGCGCCAACCATTGGAAGCGCCGACATCCATGAATTCGATGAAACGCAGGATATGGCCGCTGTGGCGAAAGTGGCGCGCCAGCGGCAGGATCTGGTCGTCGTTGCTGCCGCGTTTGACCACACAATTCACCTTGATCGGTGCGAGCCCCGCGGCGGCGGCGGCAGCGATACCGTCGAGCACATCGCTGACCGGATAATCGACATCGTTCATGCGCTTGAAGACGGCATCGTCGAGACCGTCGAGGCTGACCGTGACGCGATGCAGGCCGGCGTCGCGTAGCGCCCGCGCCTTCTTCACCAGCAGCGAGCCATTGGTGGTCAGCGTCAGTTCCACCGGCAGTCGGGCCAGCTGCTCGATGAGGTTTTCGATATGCCTGCGCAACAAGGGTTCGCCGCCCGTGATACGGATCTTTTCAACCCCCTGATCGACGAAAATGCGCGCGATGCGAACGATCTCCTCGAAGGACAGCAGATCGGTGCGCGGCAGAAACGCGTAATCATGGTCGAACACGGCTTTCGGCATGCAATACACGCAGCGGAAATTGCAGCGGTCGGTGACGGAAATGCGCAGATCGCGTACCCGTCGGCCGCGTTTGTCGGCGAGGCTGCCGTCGAGCGGTGTCGCAGCCAGATCCGTCGGCTGCACGGCGGCCTTGAGCTGGTTGGCGATAGGGATAATGCGGGAGTTCGGCTCCATAAGGGTCCCGACTATAAGCCGGCCCGGCGATCCAGACAACACCTGCGGCAAGGTGGAATTTTGGCCAGGCGAAACATGGCCTTGCATATTCCGCTTGTGGTTCAATAATTCGCGAACCTGAGCCGGCTTGACGGCAGTGGCAACATGGGCTTCGGCATCGACTATCGCCGCGTCCATGCGACAGTGCTTGAACGCTGGTGGCGGCTGGTTTCAGGCTAGACGCTGGGGGGGGCGTCACGAGCCGCTTGGATTTGTCGCCTGAACGACTCCAGGAATATGTCGATGTGATTGACGCGGATCAAGCCCGTTCCATCAGATCGGCTTAGTATCGACTGCGATGCATTCCTGCTGGCGGTTTGGTTCGTCAACGGGAGTCGACGAACACTGGAATGCTCCGGATGGAATCCGGGTAAGCAGACATGCCATGACGGAATCTCCGACGGTCACCATCAACTTCAAGGAAGCAGCCCTGGAGCTGCTGCCGAAGGGTGCCGATTTCGACGCTTGTCTGACCTGCGGGCTCTGTTCATCGGGGTGCCCGGCCTCGGGCATCGAAAACATGGATCCGCGCAAGTTCATCCGCATGGCCATGCTCGGCATGGACGAGGAATTGTCGACCACGCCGTGGGTCTGGAGTTGCACCCAGTGCAAGCGTTGCCAGTATGTCTGCCCGATGAGCATCGATATCTCGCAACTGGTCTTTCTGGCCCGCGGCAACTGGCCCGCTGACAAGAGGCCGAAGGGGATCGCCCAGTCCTGCAAACTTGCACGTCTGAATGAATCGACCAGCGCAATGGGCATGCGACCGGACGATTTTGTCTTCGTCGTCGAAGATGTGCTGGAAGAAGTCCACGCCGAACAGCCGGCTTTCGCCCATCTTCAGGCGCCGATGGACAAGTCGGGCGCACACTTCTTCGTCAACCAGAACTCGCGCGAACCCATGGGTGAGCCGGAAGAGATGGTGCCGCTGTGGAAGATTTTCGATCTTGTCGGCGCGCAATGGACGTATTCATCCAAAGGCTGGGCGGCGGAGAATTTCTGCATGTTTACCGGCGACGAAGAGGCCTGGCACGACGTTATCAAGACACGCGTCGATGCGGTCAATGCACTGGGTTGCAAAGTGTGGCTGAACACCGAGTGCGGCCACAGCTACTACACCATGTGGCAGGGCATCGAACGCTTCGGTCTGGATGCGCATTTCGAACTGGATAGCCTGATCACATGGTATGCCCGGTGGATACGTGAAGGCAAGTTGCCGATCAATGACCGCTGGAACACGCGGGGCATCAAGTTCACCGTGCAGGATCCCTGCATGATCGTGCGCAAATCCTATGGCGATGCCATCGCCGAGGACATGCGATTCGTGGTCAGGACCCTGGTCGGCGAGGAAAATTTTATCGACATGCAGCCGAATCGCAGCGCCAATTACTGCTGCGGTGGTGGTGGCGGATTTCTGCAGGCGGGCATGACCGAGCATCGCCGCACCTACGGCAAGCGCAAATTCGATCAGATCGCCGCCACCGGTGCCGCCTACGTCCTCACGCCCTGCCACAACTGTCATTCGCAGATGGATGACATCGGTCATTTCTACGGCGGACACTATGGCGTGGTGCATTTCTGGACATTGATCTGCCTCTCGCTCGGCATACTCGGGCCGAAAGAGCGCAAGTACCTGGGGCCAGACCTTCTGGCCCTGATCGACTGATCGCGGCGCAGGACAAAGGACCCGGACCATGAGCCCCACGGACATCAAGGTGACTGCGGCTGACACGATCATTGAAACCGAAGTGCTGATCATCGGCGGCGGGGTGACCGGCGCCGGAGTCATGCGCGATCTCGCGCTGCGCGGCATTCAGGTCATGCTCATCGACCGGCACGACCTGTGTGCCGGGGCCTCGGGCGGCAATCACGGCCTGCTGCATTCGGGTGCCCGCTATGTCGCCACCGATCCCGAGGCAGCCCGCGAATGCCAGCAGGAAAACCGGATTCTCAAGCGGATGGCTCCCCAGTGCATCGAACAGACAGGGGGGCTGTTCGTCGCCGTCGAAGGAGACGATCCCGAATTTGCTGCAGACTTTCCGGAACGCTGCGCCCAGGCGGGAATACCCTGCGAGGAACTGAGCGTGAGCGAGGCGAGAAAGCTCGAACCTCAGCTTTCGGAAAAGTTGTTCAGGGCCTATCGGGTTGACGATGCCACGGTCGATCCCTTCCATCTGGCCGTGGGGCATGTCGATCATGCCCATCTCGCCAACGGCAGCATCTATCGCCCGCATACGGAAGTGCTGGGCTTCGAAAAGCTGGATGGCGAGATCCATGCCGCCATCTGTCGCGACAATCGCAGCCATGCCAAGGTGACGATCCGGGCAAAGCAGTTTGTCAATGCCGGTGGGGCGTGGGCAATGAACATCGCCCGCATGGCCGGTTGCTGCGACGTTGATCTGCTCTATTCGAAGGGAACCATCCTCGTCAATCATGACCGGATGACGCATCACGTGGTCAACCGGCTGCGACTTCCGGGCGACGGCGACATTCTGGTACCGGGAAGAACCGTATCCCTGCTCGGCACCACGTCGACCCGCATCAGCGATCTGGACCACGTCGGCCCTACCGTCGAGGAAGTCGACCGGAATATCCGCGAGGGCTCGGCGATGATTCCGGCGCTGGCCGGTGCCCGCTATTCCCGCGCTTTTTCAC
>JAIPCS010000210.1 GCA_021738105.1 Sulfuritalea sp. | reverse complement strand
ATTTGCGTCCTTGTAGCGTGGTTCTGGCATTCTTATGACTGTTCATCCGGTAGGCCTCCTGAGAATGCTGAAGTGTCGAGAACTCCAGTTTCCCAGAACTTGCCGGGTGAACAACCTATTGAAACATCACAGCTAGTCATCCGTTAAGGTCTATTTTGACTCATGACGCACGGAAGCGGCAAATGCGATTGATTTGTAAGGAATGTCGACGACGGACCGACAAAGCAGCAGACGTTGGATTCGGACGTGGCCCGGCCACAGAGATGTCCGCGAAGGACTACCATCGACGGCGTTGCCGGAGACCTATCAGGAGAAGCACATGAATCGTCGCAACTGGATACTGAGGATGAGCGGAATGATTGCTGCCGCCTTGCCTGCTGGCAGGGCCCTCGCTGCCAGCAGTTTTCCGCTGAACAAGACACGTCAGGAATGGAAGCAACTGCTTCCGGCAAACGCCTACCGCGTGCTCTTCGAGGAAGGCACGGAGCCGGCGGGCAGCAGCGCGCTGAACGGCGAAAAACGCGATGGCACCTTTGTTTGTGCGGCCTGCAAGCAGCCGCTGTTTGACAGCGCCCACAAGTATGAAAGCGGCACCGGGTGGCCCAGCTTCTGGCAACCGCTGGCCGGCGCCGTCGGTACGTCGACCGACTTCAAGCTGATCTTTCCGCGTACCGAATACCATTGCTCACGCTGCGGCGGACACCAGGGCCATGTCTTCAACGACGGCCCGCAGCCTACCGGAAAGCGCTACTGCAACAATGGCGTGGCCTTGCAGTTCGTCGTCAAAGGCACGGCCTTGCCGTCACTGCGCACATGAAGAAGTCAGCCTGGTTCTTGATACTGACACTCGGCGCCGCTTTTGCCGGCGCGGTGCTGCTCATCAATGTCAAGTCGACGCCGGACGCAACTCCTGCAGCCGTTCCGGCTGCGGCGAAGACAACTGCTCCAGCCCCAACTCAAGCAGTGGGAACAAAAAACGCCACGGCGATCTTTGCCGGTGGCTGTTTCTGGTGCAGCGAAAGCGATTTCGAGAAAGTGCCCGGCGTGATCGAGGTCGAGTCGGGCTACACCGACGGCAACACGGACCGGCCCACCTATCAGGAAGTCAGTTCCGGCGTCAGCGGCCACGTCGAAGCCGTGCGGGTGATCTACGACCCGAAGCAGGTCAGCTATCCGCAGCTTGTTGACTATTTCTGGCACACCATTGATCCGACGGTCAAGGACAGCCAGTTTTGCGATCACGGCACGCAATACCGCAGCGCCATTTTCTGGCAGAACGAAGCCGAGCGAAAAGTCGCCGAAGATAGCCGCGACGCACTGGCCAGGAGCGGAAAATTCAAGAACATTCATACCCAGCTGGCTGCCGCCTCAAGATTCTGGCTGGCCGAGGACTACCACCAGGACTACTACAAGAAGAATCCGATTCGTTACAACTACTATCGCACGTCCTGCGGCAGGGACTCTCGTCTGGAACAGCTGTGGGGCAAGACGCATTGACGGAAACCAGCGCCTCTGACGCTATCCATCATTCCGGCAAAATGCGACGACTCCAGGATGCGCCGACAATGATCGCCGCTGTCGCGCCGTTCGCCATCGCTGCGCTGAAAATGAGATGACACCCGACCTGTCCATTGTCATGCCGGTGCTGAACGAAGCCGCGCAGATTGTTGAACGACTGCAGGGCTTGCAGAGACTGCGCGCCGAAGGTGCGGAGCTGATTGTGGTGGACGGCGGCAGCGCTGACGGCACGGCACATCTGGCCGACGCCCTGGCTGATCGGGTACTCACCGCCGCGCGCGGCCGGGCGGCGCAAATGAATGCGGGCGCTGCGGCCAGCAGCGGGCGGCTGTTGCTGTTTCTGCATGCGGATACCTGCTTGCCGCAAAACGCGAAGCCGGCACTGTTCAAGGCCTTCAACGCCGGGGACGTCTGGGGCCGTTTCGATGTGCAAATCGATAGCGCTCAACCGATATTACGCATCGTCGGTCACATGATGAACTGGCGCTCGCGCCTGACCGGCATCGCCACCGGCGATCAGGCGATTTTTGTCAGCCGCGACGTTTTCGAGCGGGCGGGAGGTTTTCCCGATCTTCCGCTCATGGAAGATATAGCACTGTCCGGCACCCTCAAGCGCATTGCGCCGCCGGCCTGTCTGCGCGAGCGGGTGACCACCTCCGCCCGTCGCTGGGAAAAGCACGGTGTGCTGCGCACCGTCGTGCTCATGTGGTACTTGCGCGCGGCCTACTTCCTCGGGGCGAACCCAGCGCAACTGGCACTGCGTTACGGTTACTCACCACGCAGCCACTGAGTCGCACGCGCCAGCAGCCAACACACCGGCGATATCGCATGGAAGTGCCGATTGTTTTTCGGTAAGCTTCCGGCACTATCAACCCCGACAGGAGTTACCCATCATGGCCATGGACGTGATCGACTATTTCATTCACGGTGACGACATGCAGTTTGTCGAAATCGAACTCGATCCGGGCGAGGCCGCCATGGGTGAGGCCGGCAGCATGATGTACATGGAAGACGGCATCGTCATGGATACGGTGTTTGGCGACGCCTCGGCGCAGCAGTCCGGTCTGTTCGGCAAACTGGTCGGCGCCGGCAAGCGACTGATCACCGGCGAATCGCTGTTCACTACGGTGTACACCCACAAGGGCCAGGGCAAGAAGCGGGTGGCGTTTGCCGCGCCCTACACCGGCAGGATCATTCCCTTCGACCTGAAGAAGTATGGCGGCACCATGATCTGCCAGAAGGACGCCTTTCTGTGCGCCGCCAAGGGGGTATCGCTCGGCATCGCCTTCCAGAAAAAGCTGGGTGCGGGATTTTTCGGCGGCGAGGGCTTCATCATGCAGAAACTCGATGGCGATGGCATGGCCTTTGCCCATTCCGGCGGCACCGTGATCGAGCGTGTGCTGGCGCCCGGTGAAACCCTGCGGGTGGATACCGGCTGCGTCGTGGCCTACACGCCGACCATCGATTTCGACATACAGTTTGTCGGTGGCATCAAGACGGCGCTGTTTGGCGGCGAGGGTCTGTTCTTCGCCGTGCTGCGCGGCCCGGGCACGGTCTGGCTGCAATCCCTGCCGTTTGCCCGTCTGGCGTCGCGCATTTTCGCCGCCGCGCCGGTACGCAAAGGGGGCGGTGGCTCGGGCGGCGAACAGGGCGGCATTCTCGGCAGCATTTTCCAGGGCGATGACTGAGCCCTGCGATCCGTACTTCCCATCCTGTTTGCCGCCGTCATCACCATCGCGCGACCGCTCTAGACCGGCAGGCCGCCTGAAAAGCCCGGCGATGATGACGACCCGAAGGTAGTGCAAAGCAAGGCGGTGCTTTGAGGCTGATTAAGACGTTTCCCGACGAAAAATGATTCCATGGCAATCCATTTCAAATATATGCCACTACCACAATAGTACTTAAGATATAGTGTCCGGACAATAAGCCAGTGCCGTCGAATTCAGTTTTCAACTGTTCCCGACGAGCCGCCGCCGGAGACGAAAATGGTATCGCCAAAAGGCGACTTAGAAATCAGACAGAGTACAAAAGGGATCGGTATCCCGACCTACTGGGAAGAGGCGCCGGCGTTTCCGCGCATCGCAGGCGCCTTCCTGCTGGTCGGTTCCCTCGCCTATCTTGCGATGCTTGTTGTCGTCGCGCCGGAACTACTACGGACATCCAGGGGAATCGGAACCTCGATTCTCGCGCTGATGGCAGCCGTCGTCTGTTTCCTGTTGTGGCGAGGAAAAGTCAAAGCCGCCTCGCTGCTCCTGATTTACGGCATATGGACCTACGTAACAGTCATATCCATTTTTTCGGGTGGTCTCTACTCGAATGTGGTCATTCTCTATCCGTTGATCATCATCCTGGTCGGCTGGCGACTCGGACCCAACTTCGGCATGATGCTCGCCGGACTCACCGCCACGGCCTGTCTGGGCTTCTTTCTCGCGGAATCAACAGGACGGCTACCCGAGCCGCCACCCAATCCCCTGGTCTTTCCCTTCATTATTCAAACCCTGGCCATCATTTTTTCCGCCATTCTGATTACGTCACTGGTCCGCTCCTACCGCCAACGCCTGGACGAAGTCACCACACTGAGTGATGACCTCGAAAGACGCACCAAGGAGTTGCAGGCGAGCGAAAAATATCTGAATCGTGCCCAGGAGGTCGCGCATATCGGTAGCTGGACGTATGACATCACCACCGACTCCCTGCACATTTCGGCTGAAACCTGCCGCATCTTCGGCCTTCCCGAAGGAAGTGAAAGCAATTTCAAGGAATTTATCAACTTCGTCCATCCCGATGACCGGAAAAATGTCTCCGATGTGCTGCGGGCATCGTATGAATCCGGGTCGCACTTCGAGCTCGAGCACCGTATCGTGGTCGGCGGACAGGAGCGCTGGATCAGCGTAATTTCCGAGTGGGAATTCGATACCGATGGCCGCACCTTGCGACGCGTGGGAACGGCCCAGGACATTACCGAGAGCAAGCGCGCCGAGGTAGCCTTGCAGGAGAGCCAGAAGCGCTTCCAGGCCTTGTCGACCCTGTCGTCCGACTGGTTCTGGCAGCAGGATGAACAGTTCCGGTTCGTGAGTTTCTCAGGGGCGTTTGCGCAGGACTTCACTCCACCCGATAAATCCCTTGGCAGAACACGGTGGGAACTCAATATTGATCTGACGCCGGAACAATGGGCGCCACACCGCGCCATGCTCGAAGTCCACCTGCCGTTCACAGATCTGGAATACCCCATTACCAGCGATACCGGAGAATTGCGCTGGTACAGCATCAACGGCGAGCCGCTGTTCGACGAAACGGGCCGTTTCACCGGTTATCACGGCACCGGACGCAATATCACCGAGAAGAAGCGCGTCGAGCAGGAGCTGCGGGTGGCCGCGACCGCCTTCGAATCGCAGGAGGCTATCGCGGTGACCGATGCCCAGGGCGTGATCGTGCGCGTCAATCAGGCATTTGTCGACATCACGGGATTCAGCGCCGAAGACGCTGCGGGCCAGACACTGAACATGCTCGACAGCGGCCGGCATGACGCCGACTTTTTTGCCACCATGGAAAGGAGCATCAATCACAGCGGAACCTGGCAGGGCGAGATATGGAACAGGCGCCAGAACGGCGAAACCTATCCGGCCTGGCTCATGATCACGGCGGTAAAGGATGATGACGACGAAATCAGTCACTACGTCAACGCGTTTACCGACATCACAATACGCAGAAAAGCGGAAGCGGAGATCCGCATGCTCAACACCGAACTCGAGCAGCGGGTGCGCGACCGTACCGCCGATCTGGAAATCGCCAACCGCTCGCTGCAGGCAGCCAAGGAAGAG
>JAIPCS010000209.1 GCA_021738105.1 Sulfuritalea sp. | reverse complement strand
GGCGCGATCAATGATCTCGGCCGCGCCCAGTTTGGTCAGGTAGTCGGCTTCAGCGGCGCGTCCCGTCGAGGCGACGACGCGGTAGCCGAGCTTTGCGAGCAGCGCAACGGCGACACTGCCGACGCCGCCGGCGGCACCGGTGACCAGCACCTCGCCCTTGTCTGGGGTGACGCCGTTACGCTCCAGCGCCAGCACGCAGAGCATGGCCGTGTAGCCGGCGGTGCCAATGGCCATGGCCTGGGCCGGGGTGAATTCGGCAGGCAGAGGCACCAGCCAGTCGCCCTTGAGGCTCGCGTACTGCGCCAGACCGCCCCAATGATTTTCGCCGACGCCCCAACCGTTGAGCACCACCTGATCGCCCGTCTTGAATTCGGCATGGCTGCTTTCTTCCACCGTGCCGGCCAGATCGATGCCGGGCACCATGGGGAAACTGCGCACCACCGGGCTCTTGCCGGTGATCGCCAGGCCGTCCTTGAAGTTGAGCGAGGAATAGGCCACCCGTATCTTGACGTCGCCCTCGGGCAGTTGCGCTGGGTCGATCTTGGCCAGTCCGGCGTGGTAGCCGTCAGCATCTTTTTCAATCAGTATCGCGGTGAACATAGGTGTACTCCTTGTTGTCGGGATTGAGTCAAAAAATCAGTGTGATGCGTCGGCGGCTCGCGGCAGGCCGGCGAAGAAATGGGTCGAGAAAAGTTCCAGCGGTGCATCGCTGCGAACCAGTTTGGCGCGCAGTACGGCGCCTTCCCAGCCGATCCAGAAGAAGGCCGCCAGTTGCTCGCAATCAGCCCATACTGAAATCTGGCCGGCAGCTTTGGCCGCTTCCAGACAATTCGCGACACGAGCCTGCCAATCGGACAAGACGTCGTCGAGGCGGATGCGAAAGCCCTCGTGCCCGGCACCGAGTTCCTGACCCATGTTGCCGATCAGGCAACCGCGGCGAAAGTCGAAGCGGGCCATGCCTTTCTTGGCATCGGCGACAAAATTCATCAGGCGTTGCAACGGCGCGTGGCGCTCGTCGAGCAGCCAGCGGTCGAGCCGTCGCGCGAAATAGGTCGCGTAGTTGTCTATCACAGCCTGGCCGAAGGCTTCCTTGCTGGCGAAGTAGTGGTAGAAGGAGCCTTTGGGCACGCCCGCGCGCTTCAGCAGTTCGTCTATGCCGGTGCTGAGGTAGCCCTTTTCCGTGAGGATCTCCGTACCCAGGCGGACCAAAGTCTCGCGTGTCTCGAATTGCGAGTTGCAGACCTTGGGGGGGCGGCCGGGGCGGCGTGCGGGAAGGGCTTCGGACGACATGCTTGAATATTAGACCGATCGTCTATTAAATTCAAGAGCGCCGTCATTGCGACAACTATTGCTAAAAAATTAGGGCTAAGCAGATTCTGCGATTGCCAGACTCCTAATGCGCGGGGTCCTGAGATTCGATTGCAGTGAGCAGGTGTTGCAGATTGACGGGCTTGAACAGCACCCGCCATGTCTTGGATCGCATCATTTCAACCCAATCGACCGCCGTATCTCCAGTCACTACTACCGCCTTGATCTGTTTCGAGGACCGTCGCTGGATGGCGTCAAGAAACTCGACACCGTTCAGTCCCGGAAGCCGAAGGTCAGAAATATAGAAGTCAGCTTCGGCGATTGCAGATTCCGCCAGAGCTTCCTCTGCAGTTTTGTAACAGGTGACGGTCATGCCGCACGACTCAAGAGCCAGCTTCGTGGCTATACCAACCATGAGATCATCTTCCACCAGGACGACGCGACGACTGGCAGGTTTGGCTTCGTTAGCGATCGCTGGCGAGTCGATCCGGATTGGAGTTTCGCTCTCGTCAGCGGACGTTAATGGGAGACGAAACTCAAAGACGCTGCCTTTCTCCGGCCGGGAATGACAAACGAGTTCGGTTTCAAGCAGTTTGGAAATCCGTTTGGCGATAGAAAGTCCGAGACCCAATCCTTTTGTTCCGTCACGTTCGGGATTGCTCACCTGAAAGTATTCATCAAAGATACTGCCCATATGGTCTGCAGATATGCCAATTCCAGTATCAAAAATCTGAATCAGGCACTGATCCCCGCGACGACGGATTGCCACCAGAATGCCGCCATGCTTCGTATATATGATGGCGTTGCCGATGAGATTGCCGAGCAGACGCATGAGCAGTTTCGGGTCAGTACGGAGTGTCAAGTCGCCCTTGGGGAAGCTGAGCTTGAAACGCAGGGATTTCTGCGCGGCCAGTTGCGAAAAATCGTTGTCGATCCAGCGGATCAGCGCGCTCGTGGACACACGAGTGGACGCCGCCTTGACTACGCCAGAGTCATATTTAGAGATATCGAGCAGTGTGTTGAGCAGTTCGCCCATTGATCGGATCGACTGCGACAGGTTGTCGCTGACACGCTTCTGTTCTCCATTGAGTTCGGTGCTGGCCAGGGCGTCATTGAACAGGCTGATGGCCTGCATCGGTTGCCGCAGATCGTGGCTGGCCGCTGCGAGGAAATGTGACTTGGTGAGGCTGGCAGCCTCTGCTGCCTCCTTGGCGGCGATCAGTTCGGCTTCGGCGCGCTTGCGTTCCGAAACGTCGGTGACGATACCGTAGAACAGATTCTCATTGGTGTTTGGATCCTTTCTTCCATTGAAGACAATAACCATATCGAAAATGGTGCCGTCTTTGCGTCGGCAGCGCGCCTCTCCGAAGCCCCATTGCTTCTGGTCGAGATCGTAGCGCTCAATCATCAATCGACGTTGGGATGGATCTACCCAGAAAGTTTCGGCAAACGAGCTGCGGTTGATCAGGGTCACGAATTCTTCGGAGGAGGAATATCCAAATATCTTCGGCAGGACCGGATTGACATACATGAAGGTTCCCTTTTCGCGTATCGAAATGAATATTCCAACCGGGATATTCTCGAAAACCTCCCTCATTCTTGCTTCGCTCTCCCTCAGCAACTCCTCGATATGCTTTCTGTCGGTGATATCACGCAGGAACACGAAGAATTGCCCGCCCGCAACATCTCGAAAGGCGGTGCTCACCTCGACATCCCAGACCGAACCATCCTTGCGTCGATGGCGAGATTCAAACTGGTCTCCACCGTTCTTGATGATCTTCTGCATATGCGCTTGCGAGTCAGCCAGGCTTTCCATTGCTTCAAGTTCGAAGATGTTCATCCCGAGCAATTCTTCATGGGTGTACCCGGATTGTTCGCAGTATGTCGAATTGACATCGAGCAGATTGCCCTGGGTATCGACTTTCCAGAAGCCGTCGAGGGTAGTTTCGAGAATCATGCTGAGGGACTCGTGGCCCTCGCGCAGCGCCGTCTCGGTCTGCCTGCGTGCAGTGAAGTCTCGAGAAATAACGACAAAGATCTCTTCAGCTTCGGTTCTGGCGAAGCGAACGGTGACATCCAGGGAAAGTGGTCTGCCATCGGAGCGCAGGCTCTCCCACTCGAAACGCACCACTTCACCCGCTTTGGCACGGGCAAATACTTCTGCCGTCATTTCATCGCTGCGACGACCTTCAGGCTGGATCTGCGGCGACCAGCGTATCGGAGAAGATCCTATGATTTCCTCTCGAGTACAGGACAGCAGCTCCAGTGTGGCCTGATTGCACTCGATTGCTATCCCTTGTGCAGAACACACAATGATTGCGTCGCCCGCCGCATCGAAAAGAGTTCGATACAGATCGAGGCCATACTTCTCAGGCACTGTCGATTCGCTCATGCAAATAGCCCGGATAACCAAACCGGTGAACATTCCGTGTGGATACCGATGTTGCCACAAAACCGAAATACACACCCGAGACTGGCGACATCATGTTGTCCGGTTCCGGAGTGATGGACGTCACAAATGCAACCACGTTGCTAGGTTGGAAGCGTTTGCCGCATCGGATATCTATTCGCATGACGTGAGACTCAGCCTGAATATCGAATCTCGCGAAACGGTCGGCAATGTATTGGACATCATTCGACAGGAAATGGAATTGGCCAGCTGTCTCTGACGGCAACCGCCGGTACGCCGTACTGCCATCGCCGACTTTTTGATTTGTCCGGTGTGTGCGGCGCAGATCAGTCCAGTCGATCTTCAATCCATTCCACAGCGCGCTCCAGTGCCGCGACAAGGTTGTTGCGAGCTTCTTCGCTGATCTCCTCACCAAGTTCGAAGCGCTCTCCGCGAATGGCCAACAGCCAGCAAGGCGGCGGCTCGCCATCGTCGATATCGGCAAAGACTTTGAGTACAGCCTGTGGGCTCATGGCGTGAGTAGTGAAACTGGCGTCGCGCGCGGCTTCGATACGAACAAGCGAGCAGGGCGGAGAGGCGTCGAGGCTGGCATCGACGAACAGCACGCGGCTGCGACTTTGAAGGTCGAGTGCATGCTCGACCTGCAATTGGAAATCCGTGAGGCATTCAACGGCGCCCCATTCCGGATGACGCTCGGCGAGCGCGATGAAGTACTCGACAAACATCGGCCCCAGCGCATCGTCGCCACGGCTCGGATTGCCCCAGCCAAAGATCAGTGTCGGGGCAGTCACCTGTCGTCCATCCCCCCATCCTCCTTCCTGGGGAAGGGGATGGCGGTGGTTTGCGGACTATGCCCGCTTCCATGGCTTGGCTGCGCTGTCCTTGGGGCGGCCCGGCGGACAGCGCTCACGGCGCGCGTGTTAGCCCGCGATGGTCGCGCGTGGCTTCGTCGATCACCGACCCGTCAGCGCCGACTATTGCCACTTCCAGCGGCATCTGGCCGAGCGCATGGGTGGCGCAGGAGAGACAGGGATCGAAAGCACGGATCGCGATCCCGATGTGGTTGAGCAGACCTTCGGTGATTTCGCGGCCGTTCAGGTATTTTTTTGCCACCTCGCGCACGGCCGAGTTCATCGCCTGGTTGTTGTGCGTGGTGGAGACGATCAGGTTGGCGCGGATTACCAAGTCTTTTTCGTCGACACGATAGTGGTGAAACAAGGTTCCGCGCGGTGCCTCGATGACGCCAACGCCACGTTCCTGACGTTCGCCGCTCGCCATCAGATCACGGCCGGTAATGTCATCGTCGTGCAGCATATCCTTGATGCTCTCTGCCGCATGCAACATTTCGATCATGCGTGCCCAGTGATAGCCCAGGGTTGCGCCGGTGACGCTGCCGCCATCGAAAGCCATGAACTCGTCGCGCTCCTTGTCAGCCAGCGGCGTCGGGATGCTGTCCCACTGCGTGACCCGGGTCAGCGGCCCGACCCGGTAAGAGCCCTGTTCCGGACCCAGCGATTTGAAAAAGGGAAATTTCATGTAAGACCAGGGCTTGACGTCCTCGGCGATGACATCCCAATAGCGGCCATAGTCGTAGTGATCGAACAAGGTATTGCCGTCGATTCCGCGGGCACGCAGGCCGCCGTGG
>JAIPCS010000208.1 GCA_021738105.1 Sulfuritalea sp. | reverse complement strand
ATCGGAACCCTTGCATGTTGCAGGAATCCATCGGCTGACTCCATACCCTTCGCAAAGACTTGTTCGCATTGCGCAGCACCGCTCCTGAGGTGGGTTTGCCGGTCTCGGAGTTTGTTGAAGCATGCGACGCATCACTACTTACCAGAATCCATATTCCTCAGCCGAGACACTTCGCTCTGGTCGTGCAGGCATCGGTACATGCTGCACAAGGCGCTTGACCGAGCGTCCGCAGACGACCAGCGTCTCTGAGCCGTAGTAAGCTGGCCAGATGCCACCCATGCATTCAATGCTGCGCACCGACCGTGCCACCATCATTCTGGCCACCATCGCCGTGGTGGCGATTATTTTGATGACCGGCCTGCTGCTATGGCAATTGCGTAGCGAAGAACTGCGACATGCAGAAGGCGAAACCATCAGTTTGAGCCAGATCATCGTCGAACAGACGAACCGCTCCTTTCAATCCGTCGACCTGGCACTCGAAATCGCCCTGGATCGGCTGGCCGAAGCAGCAAAACTGAAGATTGCCCTGAATGAATTTGCCATTCATGCCATGTTGCGTTCGCGGGTCGAGGCGATGCCACAGCTCCGGTCCATGTTCATTGTCGATGCCAGCGGCAAAGTGGCAAGCTCGGCGTTGAGCTTCCCCGGACCGATTCTGCACTTGCAGGATCGCGACTATTTCCTGATACACGCGAGTCATCCAGATCATGGTCTGTTTGTAAGCAAGCCAGTGACGAATCGTGTTGACGGCAAGCGCACAATATTCCTGTCCCGACGTATTCAGGACTCGAAAGGTGTCTTCATCGGCGTCATCGCCGCTTCTCTTGATATCGCGTATATCGAAACGCTCTACGATTCCGCAAAATTCGATAGCGTGAGTCCGATTCAGCTCTTTCTGGATGATGGCACTTTGGTTGCCGGTTCGCCGCACGACGAAACCCTGATTGCCGGTAAAGCGATATTGCCGAAATTGGAAGGTGAAGGGAGCGAACGGACGCGGTTCAAATCGGTCAGAACATCGGGTGAGTCGGCCGGCGTTACCACCTACAGGAGCGTCAGTGGATATCCATTGGTCCTGGGAGTTGGCAATCGTGATGACAAAGCCCTGAAAGGGTGGCGTGAAACCGCCCGTGTCATCCTGACAGAATCAACCCTGGCCATTCTGCTGATACTTGCGGCGGCGGCCCTCCTTTGGCGTGAGCAACATCGCGAGGAAGCGCTGGCTGCGGCAGCAAGAGAAAGCGATGATCGGCTCAGGGCCATGGTGGCATCTGCAATGGATGCCATTATTTCTATCGACAATGAAGGCCGGATTGTGGTGTTCAATCCAGCGGCCCAGAACATGTTTGGTTACAGTGCAGAAGAGGTGATTGGCGAACGACTTGATCTCCTGCTTCCGGATCGCTTTCACGCAGTGCACGAAAGGAATGTTTCGACCTTCGGTCAAAGCGGGGTGATTACACGCGCTAAAAAAGCGCGCATGGAAATCGTTGGCTTACGCGCAGATGGTACAGAGATTCCGCTCGAATCCACCATCACCCAGGTGACAATAGACGGACAAACGCAATTCACTGCAATTTTGCGCGATATCAGCGAGCGCCGCCGAGCTGAAATCGAACTGCAAGAATCGAACAAGCAATTGCGCGAGCTTGCATCGTCGTTGCAGGCAGTGCGTGAGCAGGAACGCCTTGCAATCGCGCGTGAGTTGCACGACGAACTCGGCCAGCGGCTGCTGCGACAGCGGATGGACCTTGACTGGTTGGATGGTCGGTTGAAGAGCGTGGCCCCCGCGCTGCGCGAAAAGATCGCCGAAATGAAGTACTTTACCAACGCCACCGTCGGTGCCGTGCGACGGGTAACGACCCGCTTGCGCCCCCCTCTTCTAGACGATCTCGGCTTGGCCGTGGCCGCGCAATTTCAGCTCGACGAATTTTCCGGGCAAAACGACATCGAGGTGGAGTCCAACATTGCCATCGAAGGTATCGAGATGGATGATCGCGCGACCATCAATGTCTTTCGCATACTGCAGGAATCATTGACCAATGTTGCGCGCCATTCACAGGCAACACGGATCAAGGTGCAACTAATCAAGTTGGAGGGCGCTTTGATGCTGGAAGTCAGCGACAATGGTTGTGGTACAGAGATGCGCAACAAGCCGTCACTGGGCCATGGACTGGTAGGCAGTCGTGAGCGGACCATCCTGCTCGGTGGGCATATGGAAATTACGAGCGCTCCGGGAAAGGGGTTCACACTCCGGGTAACGATTCCACTGCGTGCTTCGGAATCAACGGGAGAGTTCAAATGATCCGCGTATTGCTTGCTGACGATCATGCCATCATTCGCGATGGTCTCAAGCTGATGCTGGCTGACACCCTCGATCTCGTGGTTGTCGGTGAAGCCGCCAATGGCACCGAAGTGCTCAAGCAGGTCGCGACAACAGACTGCGACTTGCTGGTCCTTGATATCTCGATGCCCGGCAAGAATGGGTTGGAACTGATCAAACTCATCAGTCAGATAAAACCGCGCCTGCCCGTCCTGGTTTTCAGCATGCACCAGGAGGAGCAGTACGCGCTGCGTGCCCTGCATGCCGGCGCTTCGGGTTACCTCACCAAGGAGAGCGACAGCGAGATACTGATTGCTGCAATGCGCAAAGTTGCGGCTGGTGGCGTCCATGTCAGCGAAAAGGTTACTCAACTCCTGGCCCGCGAGCGCATGCCAAACAGGGATGAACAACCGCATACCCGGCTGTCCGACCGCGAATTCCAGATCTTCGAAAAGATCGTTGCCGGCATCCGTCTCACCGACATTGCTGCCGAACTCAACCTGAGCATCAAGACTGTCAGCACCCACAAGTCGCGCATCCTGCAAAAAATGCAAATGACCACCGATACCGATCTGGTCCGCTACGCCATCGCCAAAAGCCTGGTCATCATGCCGGACTGAAAATCGGTAGCTCCTGTTTTTGTGAGATTTATCTTACATATAAAAGAATCCACTACTGATATGTGACTTTAGTCACATACCGGAGAATCCCCGCTTGTAAGAAGTTGTTACTGACTGCTGCAATCAGTTGGAAATCTAGGGGAAATCAAGATGCGATTCGTGAGACAGGTATTGGTTTTTTGTGCTTTGATCGGAACACTGGGGGCCACAGTATCACTGGCCACTGCCGCCGGCAAACCTATGCTGGCACCTGACGAAGCCGCCAAGGATTTGATCCTCAAAGGCGACGCCAAATGCACCGGCTGCCACGATGAGGCTGATGAACCCACGGGCTCGGCCACCATGCTTGAGCTGAATCCGGGCGTCCTTGCCATCGGCAAGACCAAGCACGGCACCAACGCCGACGAGCGCACACCGACTTGTACCAATTGCCACGGCGAGAGCGAGAAGCACCGCACCCATAAAGGTAGCGACAAACCGCCCCAAGTAGATCGCAGTTTTCGCAAGGGCACCACGACCAGCGCCGAGGCACGCAGCGATACTTGCACGGAGTGTCATAAAGGCGGCAGCAAAATGTTCTGGCCCACCAGCACTCACGCAGGGCGCGATGTGACATGTTCCAATTGCCACCAGGTTCATAGCGCCAAAGACAAGGTCCGCGACAAGGTTTCGCAGGCATCCGTCTGCTATACCTGCCACAAAGAACAACGGGCGCAGATGAGCAAACCCAGCCGCCATCCGGTACTGGAAGGCAAGATGAGCTGCTCGGATTGCCATAGCCCACACGGGTCTTCAGGTGAAAAGCAACTGGCCCGAAATACCGTCAACGAGACTTGCTATACCTGCCACATGGAAAAGCGCGGACCGTTCATCAGCAACCACCAGCCCGTGTCCGAGGATTGCGGCATCTGCCACAACCCCCACGGCACGACAGCGCCCAATCTGCTGAAGAGCCGGCCACCCTTCTTGTGCCAGGAATGCCATGAAGCTACGTCGCACCCAAGCAGTAGCGCACCAGGAGGTATTCCGATTGCTACTGCTGCTGGACTCGCTCCAACCGGCCGCGGGCAGCACGGCTCTGTGGGCCGAGGTTGCGTCAACTGCCACAACAATATTCACGGCAGCAATAGTCCAAGCAACACCGGGGCTGCCGGCGATCGCTTTACCCGCTGATCTTGCGCAAGGGATGCAATCATGAAAACGCAAAAAAACACAGCTTTCCAAATCTCAACTTTGAGCGCTGCGCTGATGGTTGTTTATGGCACGCCAGCATTTGCCGCGGATGACAACGTTGCGGAACTCATCAATCCGAAAAGTTCGGTCTCTGTCGGTGTGGGTGCCCAAAACCACGACCGCGATCAGTTGGGTATGTTTGACGGCAGGAAAGAAAGCGGCGGCACACTGCTGCTCGATGCTGACATCAACAAGCGTGAAAATGCCACGGGCACCTGGACCAAGTTAAAAGTCAGAAATTTTGGCCTGGACAATCGCGAGCTTGAAGGCAGTTACGGTAAGCAGGGCGACTACAATTTTTCCTACGAATACAGCCGAATTACTCGCGAAGCACCATACACGGTCAATACCAGCCTGCAGGGAATTGGAACGTCTACTCAAATTTTGAGCGGCGTGGTGCCGGGGGCCGGGACTACAAACCTAAATTTGGAAACGCATCGAAATCGCTCTACCCTGGGGTTCGACAAGAGATTCAGCGATTCCTTCGATCTGACGGTAAAGTATCGGAATGAAGAGAAGAAAGGCTTACGCCATTTTGGCACCAATGCCGTTGGCACCAGCAACCCAAATTTTTTCGTGGAACCCATTGACAGCCGTACTCACCAGTTGGATATACGTCTGAACTACCTCGCCAAGGAATTGCAGCTGCAGGGAGGTTATTACGGCAGCTGGTACAAGAACAAGTACAGCATTTTGAGCGCGACCGGAGGTGCAAACACGTACTACATGAGTTTGCCCCCCGACAACATGGCACACCAGATCTACCTTAATGGCTCCTACACCTTTTCGCCCACCACCAAAATCACGGCGCGCCTGTCACATACCACCGGCACCCAGGATGATCAACGGATGCGAACCGGAGTTCCTGCCACGGAGGTACTTGCCGGATGGGGCGGCGTCAAGGCTAAAGTTGTTACCAGTGAGGCTCAGCTAGGTATTTCTACCAAGCCGATAAAGAACCTGTCTTTACTGGCAAATGTTTACCTCAATGACCGGAAAGACAAAACGCCGGATGTGGCGTACAACGCCGCAGGGGACAGAACCACGCCGCACTCGTTCAGAAAATTGAACGCAAAGTTCGAGGCGGCTTATCGCATGGAGTCGGGGCTGAAATTGCTCGGTGGCGCCTATCTGGATATCAGAAATCGCTCGACCCCCAGTTCCGCCGCTAATACCAATCCCGGAGTTCCTAGCAATGCGGGCGGGAACTGGACTTTTCCCGCCACAGTCGCCGCAAACCTGATCGAGGTACCTTATCGTGACAAAACCAAGGAGTTAACCCTCAAAGGACAGGCGA
>JAIPCS010000009.1 GCA_021738105.1 Sulfuritalea sp. | reverse complement strand
GCTCTCGCTCCGGTAGGCCGCTGCGGGCGGTGCAGGTGGGTGGACCGCTGGGCGCCTATTTGCCCGAGTCGCAGTTCGATACCGTGCTCGACTATGAAGCCTTCGCCGCTATTGGTGCCGGGCTCGGCCACGGTGGCATCGTCGCTTTTGACGATACGGTGGATATGGCGAAACAGGCACGCTATGCGATGAAGTTCTGCGCGATCGAATCCTGCGGCAAGTGCACGCCCTGCCGCATCGGGTCGACGCGCGGTGTCGAGGTCATCGACCGGATTAGTGCCGGGCAGGCAGGCCAGATCGAACTGCTGCGCGATCTGTGCGACACCATGACCCAAGGCTCGCTTTGCGCGATGGGCAGCATGACGCCTTTCCCAGTGCGCTCGGCCCTCGATCACTTTCCCGAGGATTTCGCATGAATGCGTACGTGAAAGCCTGCGGCGAGATCGACTTCGGCACACCCCAAAAAGTTCCCGAAGGGACGCAAAGCGCTGGCTCTGGCGGGCTTTGCATGCCTGGGACGCCGCTGCGCGGGCAGGCAACGGTAAATCTGGAGATAGACGGCGTTGGTATTTCCGTTCCAGCGGGCACCTCGCTGATGCGCGCCGCCGCCGAAGCTGGCGTGATGGTGCCCAAGCTCTGCGCCACCGACAGCCTCGAGCCTTTCGGCTCCTGTCGCCTGTGTCTGGTCGAGATCGAGGGCCGGCGCGGCTATCCGGCTTCGTGCACCACACCGGCCGAAACCGGCATGAAGGTCCGCACGCAGTCGCCGCAGCTTGCGAAGCTGCGGCGCAACGTGATGGAGCTGTACATCTCCGATCATCCGCTGGATTGCCTGACCTGCTCGGCCAATGGCAACTGCGAGTTGCAGACCATGGCCGGCGTGGTCGGTCTGCGCGATGTGCGCTACGGCATGGCAGGAGAAAACCACTTCACTGATTCTGCAACCGATAACTCCAATCCCTACTTCAGTTTCGATCCGGGCAAGTGCATCGTCTGCAACCGTTGTGTGCGGGCCTGCGAGGAACAGCAGGGCACATTCGCGCTGACCATCAGCGGCCGCGGCTTCGACTCGGCCGTGACGGCGGGGCAGGGGGAAAGCTTCATGGATTCCGAGTGTGTTTCCTGCGGCGCCTGCGTCAATGCCTGCCCGACGGCGACACTGATGGAAAAGACCGTGATCGACAAGGGCCAGGCTGAACACAGCGTGACCACCACCTGCGCCTATTGCGGTGTCGGTTGCGGTTTTCGCGCCGAGATGCAGGGCACGGATGTGGTGCGCATGGTGCCGTGGAAGGATGGCCGTGCCAACGAGGGCCATGCCTGCGTCAAGGGCCGCTTCGCCTGGGGCTATGCGACCCATCCCGATCGCATCACCCAGCCGATGATCAGGGCAAAGATCACCGATCCGTGGCGGCAAGTGTCATGGGATGAAGCCCTGCAATACACCGCCAGTGAGTTCCGCCGTATCCAGGCAACGCATGGCCGCAATTCGATTGGTGCGATCGTCTCCAGTCGTTGTACCAACGAAGAGGACTATCTGGTGCAAAAGCTGGTGCGCGCCGCTTTCGGCAACAACAATGTCGACACCTGTGCGCGCGTCTGCCATTCGCCGACCGGCTACGGTCTCAAGCAGACATTGGGCGAATCGGCCGGCACGCAGACCTTCAAGTCGGTTGAAAAGTCCGATGTGATCGTGATCATCGGTGCCAATCCCAGTGATGGACATCCGGTGTTTGCTTCGCGTCTCAAGCGCCGGGTGCGTGAAGGCGCGCAATTGATCGTGGTCGACCCGCGCGAAATCGATCTGGTCAGCTCGCCGCACGTCAAAGCGGCGCATCACCTGAAGTTGAAACCGGGCACCAATGTCGCCGTGCTCTCCGCACTGGCGCATGTCATCGTTACCGAAGGTTTGCTCGACGAAAAATTCATTGCCGAGCGCTGTGAGGACAAGGCCTTTGCCGACTGGCGCGAATTTGTCGCGCGCCCGGCCAATTCGCCCGAGGTACTTGAGGATGCGAGCGGCGTGCCGGCCGCAGAAGTGCGTGGCGCGGCACGACTCTATGCCACCGCGGACAACAGCGCGATCTACTACGGCCTCGGCGTCACCGAGCATTCACAAGGCAGTACCGCGGTGATCGCCATCGCCAATCTGGCCATGGCCACCGGCAACGTTGGCCGCGAGGGTGTCGGCGTCAATCCGCTGCGCGGGCAGAACAACGTGCAGGGTTCGTGCGACATGGGCAGCTTCCCGCACGAATTGCCGGGCTATCGCCATGTGTCGGACACGCTGACGCGCGAACTGTTCGAGCGCGACTGGGGCGTCGAGATCCAGTCCGAACCGGGACTGCGCATCCCCAATATGCTCGATGCGGCGCTGGATGGTTCTTTTCTCGGGCTCTATTGCCAGGGCGAGGACCCGGCACAGAGCGATCCGAATACAACGCATGTCACCGCCGCGCTGGCGGCCATGGAGTGCGTGGTGGTGCAGGATTTGTTTCTCAACGAGACGGCAAAATTTGCCCACGTATTTCTTCCGGGTGCATCCTTTCTCGAAAAGGACGGCACCTTTACCAACGCTGAGCGACGCATCTCGCGCGTGCGTCGGGTGATGTCGCCACTGGCCGGGATGGCTGACTGGGAGGTCACGATGACCCTGGCGAATGCCTTGGGTTTCGCCATGCACTACGATCATCCGGGCGAAATCATGGACGAAATTGCGCGCCTGACCCCGACCTTTGCCGGTGTGAGCTACGAAAAACTCGACGCGGCCGGTAGCCTGCAATGGCCGTGCAATGAGGATGCTCCCGAAGGGACGCCGACCATGCACGTCGGCGAATTCGTGCGCGGAAAAGGACGTTTCCTGATTACCCAGTATGTGCCGACGGACGAAAAGGTGACGCGACGCTTCCCCTTGTTGCTGACTACCGGTCGCGTGCTCTCGCAATACAACGTCGGCGCCCAGACTCGCCGTACCGCCAACGCCGACTTTTACGGCGCCGACCTGCTGGAGATTCATCCACACGACGCCGAGGAACGCGGCATTCGGGACGGCGACCGCGTCGGCGTTGAGTCGCGCGTCGGCTCCACGACCTTGCCGGTGACGATTACCGAACGGGTGCAGCCCGGCGTCGTCTACACGACGTTTCATTTTCCCGAATCGGGCGCCAATGTGGTCACCACAGACAACTCGGATTGGGCCACCAACTGTCCCGAGTACAAGGTGACCGCGGTGCAGGTGTCGCGGCTGGCAGGCGTGTGAAGACACTTATCGAGCGGATGGTGTGGCGGGGCGGCGAGGGCCGTCTTGACCAGTTGGCCGAGGAAAAACCGGTGGCCTTCGAGTACAACGGCATCAGCCACGCGGTGATGCTGGCGACCCCGGCCGACCTGGAAGACCTCGCGGTGGGTTTCAGTTTGTCCGAAGGCATCGTGGCGCGGCGGCAGGATATTTTCGATATCGGCTGTACCGAGTCAGACGCCGGCATTACTCTGCACATCGAGATCGCCAGCGAGGACTTCGTCCGCCTCAAGGCGCACCGCCGCAGTCTGGCCGGACGCACAGGTTGCGGCTTGTGCGGTGCCGAGAGCCTGGACCAGGTGATGCGCGATCTGACACCGTTGCCGGTGGTGGCGCCATTTCCCGTCGAAGCGCTCTATGAAGGCATGCGTCGATTGCCTGCGCTACAGGTTCTGCAGCAGACGACCGGCGCGATGCATGCTGCATGCTTGGTCGATGGGGCAGGCAATACCCGTCATGTTCGCGAAGACGTCGGTCGCCACAACGCGCTGGACAAGACCCTGGGTGCACTGGCACGCGACGGCGGGAGTACTGTTGAAACGGCCATTGTCATTACCAGTCGCGCCAGTTTTGAGATGGTGCAGAAGGCAGCTTCATCGGGTATCGGCACGCTTGCTGCCGTTTCGGCACCGACTGCCGCAGCCGTACGATTGGCGGAACGGCTGAATGTGGTTCTGATAGGATTTCTTCGCCATGAGACCTGTGTGACCTACACGGGAATCCCGTCGATGGTGAAGTCGGTCGCATGAAGCTCGATCATTTGATCAAGATGGCGAACCAGATCGGTGCCTTTTTCGAGGCCATGCCCGATCGCGATCAGGCGGTCAGGGATGTGGCCAAGCATCTGATGAACACCTGGGATCCACGCATGCGGGCGCAACTTCTGGCGTCACTCGGTACGGACGAGGAGAGTAAATTGAAGCCCCTGGTACGCGACGCGCTGACTATGCTTCGGCAGTCCGAACGCAATAGGTAGGCAAGGGAGCCGTCTCGCCATCGCCGACTTTTTTCGGCGTGAGACTGTCAGATCTGTCGCGAACGCTCCCAGATAATGCAACGATTGTTCGACGGCATGGCACGATCCTCGATCAGTTTCAGGCCGGCTCGCCCGGCCAGTGCATCCACCGCTTCAAAATCGCGCAGGCCCTGATGTGAGACTCGTTCCTTCAGCCAGACATCGAAGGCTGCATTGCTTTCGCTGGTGTAGTGGCCGCCGTAGTTGAACGGGCCATAGACCGCGAGTTTGGCGTCGCCGCTCATGACATCGGGCAGGCGGGCGAACAGACGTTCGACCTCATGCCAACTCATGATGTGCAAAGTGTTGGAACTGAAAATCGCGTCAAAACGCTGCGCCGGCCATGTCGCACTGACGTCGAGTGCGAGTGGAGCGGGCGTATTGGGCAGGGTGGCATCGTTCAGCCATGCCTGAATGCCGGCCAGATTCTCTGTCCGCTCCGAAGTTTGCCAGTTCAGATGCGACAGAGCTGCAGCAAAAAAAACAGCGTGCTGTCCTGTTCCGCTGCCAATTTCAAGTACATTTTGTCGATCCGCGAAGTGGTCTCGCAACACTGCCAGGATGGGCTCCTGGTTGCGGACGCAGGAAGGTGCTTCGGGTTTGCTCATCAGATGTTCCGCATTTTTTCAAAGTTCTATAGTATTCAGCAGGATATCGTTCAAGGACGCAATTAGGGTAATTACCTAGACCTCCGCAGGTTGTTCCTGATTGACCCCGATAGATGCCTCGCTACAGTGGGATGCGCAATGGATGAGGTAGTTAACAACAGATGATCTCGGCAACCGATACGATGTGGCTGGCAATTGTGATCCTCGGCGGTTGCCTGGCTGCGGCCCTGATGGGTTTGGGAGTGGCGGTGCTTCGCTTGCGTGAAGCTGAGCAGAAAATAAGTGACCGGGACGCCTCGCACGAGAGCGTAAGGGACCTCCTTCAGGAAAACGAATACCGGCTTCGCACCATCATCGAATCAGAACCTGAATGCGTGAAACTTCAGGCCGAAGACGGTACGGTTCTCGAGATAAATCCAGCGGGTTTGAGGCTGGTGGACGCCAATCAGCCTGCCGATATTGTCGGTCGAAAAATTTATGCCATCGTCGCCCCAGAATGCATCGACTCCTATCGCGAGAATATGAAACGCGTGTTTTCAGGCGAAGCCGTGGTTTACGAGTTCAAGGCCATCACGCTCAAGAATCGCGTTGCATGGATGGAAACTCATGCTGCACCACTGCGTGATGCCCGTGGCAACATCTATGCGCTATTGGGTATTACACGCGATATTACCGAGCACAAGCAGGCCGAGGAACAGGCGCGGCGGCATCAGACCGAACTGGCGCGGGTAGCCAGACTTTCGACAATGGGAGAGATGGCAACCGGTATTGCACACGAGTTGAATCAGCCGCTGTCTGCGATCGCAAATTTTGCTCGCGGCTGTATCCGCCGCTTGAGTGCCGGCGGCATGAGTCCCATCGAGTTGATTGAGCCATTGGAGGAGGTTTGCGACCAGGCAGAGCGTGCAGGTGACATTCTTCGCCATGTACGCAATTTCGTGCGCAAGAGCGAGCTGCAAATGAAGCCCATGGATATCAATCAGATCGTTCGTGCAGTCATCAAATTCACCGAACTTGAGGCGCGCCAGCACGGAACCATCATACGACTCCATCTCGATCCCGATCTACCAAAAATTCAAGCCGACGCAATCATGATCGAGCAGGTTATATGTAATCTGGTGCGAAACGCCGTTGAGGCCATGGAAGAGGCGAGTTCGCCTCGGCGCGAGGTTTCGATTTATACGCGCCGCTTCGATGTAGATGCTGTTGAAGTGGAAATAGCCGATACCGGTCCGGGGATAGACGAGGCAGTGATCGATCAGGTTTTCGATCAGTTTTTCACCACCAAAGATCAAGGTGTGGGTATGGGACTGTCGATCAGCAGGTCGATTGTCGAAGCCCATGGTGGAGATGTGCGCGCGGAATCCGGCCGGGACGGAGGCACCATTCTGCGTTTTTCGCTGAAGCTCAACAAACCACAGGTAAGCAAGCGTGAACGAGCCGACAGTCTTCATAGTTGATGATGATCTGGCGGTCGCGCGCAGCGTCCGCTGGCTGATTGAATCCATTCGCCTTCAGGTGGAAACCTTTCCATCGGCCCAGGCCTTTATCGATGGTTACAATGCAGCCAAGCCGGGTTGTCTGGTGCTCGATGTGCGCATGCCGGGAATGAGCGGCCTAGAACTGCAGGAGCGCTTGACCGCGCAGCGTGTTCGGATTCCGATCATATTCATTACCGGTCACGGTGATGTTCAGATGGCGGTAAAGGCGGTCCAGGCCGGGGCGTTTGATTTTGTCGAGAAGCCCTTCAATGATCAGGATTTGCTCGATCGAATTCAGAAGGCGATAGCGGTTGATGCCGAGCAACGTGACAGGGATGCGCAACGCGCGCAATTGCAGTCACTATTTGTCAGCTTGACGCCGAGAGAGCGGGAAGTAATGGATCTGGTTGTCGAAGGAATGTCGAACAAAGCTGTCGCCAACACGCTTGGTTTGAGTGCCAAGACTGTCGAAGTCCATCGTGCCAAGGTGATGGAAAAAATGCATGCGCGCTCGGTATCTGATCTGGTAAAAATGTCCCTGCAGAATCAGCCAGTCGTACCGTAGAGGTTGCATCCGGCGCTGGCGCGTGTTGGCCTTTCCTGAATTCAGCCCAGATCGCAAGGGGGTTGCCCCGTATTCAATAGGGCAGGTAGTGATCGACCAAAAGCGCTGCGAACAACAAAGCGAGATACATGATTGAAAATCGAAATGTCTTCTGCGCCAGACGATCACTATAGTTTCGCCATATCTGCCAAGCGTAGAGGATGAATCTCGCGTTGAGTGACACTGCCGCAGAGAGATAGAACCAGCTGCTCATGCCAATGAAAAATGGCATCAGCGTAACCAGTGCCAGGCCAATGGTGTAGGCAAAAATGCAACGTTGCGTATATTCTCGTCCGTGCACCACGGGCAACATCGGCAAATTGGCATCTGCATAGTCTTTGGCCCGATACAGTGCCAGAGACCAGAAGTGTGGCGGCGTCCATACGAAGATGATGAGAAACAGCAGCCAGGCCTGCTCCGGCATCTGCCCGGTCACCGCAGCCCACCCCAGCACCGGCGGCATGGCGCCGGAGGCTCCTCCGATCACGATGTTCTGCGGCGTCAGGGGTTTGAGAATCACGGTGTAAATCACCGCGTAGCCGACGAAGGTTGCCAGGGTGAGCCACATGGTCAGCGGGTTGACGAGCGCGTGCAACAACGCCAGACCGAGACTGCCGATTACCGCAGAAACAAGGAAGGTCTCTGTTACGTCGACCTCTCCGCGCGGTAAGGGGCGGCCTTTGGTCCGCGCCATGATGGCATCTATCTTGCGTTCGATCAGGCAGTTTACTGCGGCGGCCGATCCTGCTACCAGCGCAATACCTACCGTTGCGGCCAACAATATCTGAAAGGGCACCATGTCAGGCGTCGCCAGCAGCATGCCAATCACGGCGCAGAAAACTATTAGCGATACGACGCGTGGTTTGGTCAGTCGGATATAGCGCTGGAGTCGTTCTCCCGTACCGGACCTGGCAAGAATGGTTTCGATCATGGCATCACTCCAAGACAGAATGGACGGAATCAGTCTGATTGCACAAAGCCTGGCGATCAATAGGGAAGAACCTTTGCCCAACTAGGTAAACATCCCAATTGCCGGTAACGCCTGCTAGGCATATTGTTCGCCAACAATAGAACAGGGTGCCCGTGGAAACGAGCTGTAACCATAGGGCACCAACGCGATAGTCTGGATTCGTCGCGCCGATCGACCACAAGAGGAGAAAAAATATGCAGGACTTCCTGTTTTCCGGCTGGGGGGCGTTCTGGGTGACGCTGTTTATGCTGGTGCCGTTTGCGGCGATGCTTGCCTACATTGTCTACAGGAAAAGCGTATTCGATACCGGGCCGGGCACAACGCCGGTGAAGACGCTTTCACGGATGGAGGGTATCTGGCTTACCTTCGTGTTCGTGATTTTTGTCGGTATAAATCTGGGTAGCCTCAAGTACATGCCGTATATCGCCGAGGCGCGCGCTGCAACCAATGGGCAGCCGTTTCAGGAAATCGATGTGACGGCGAAATCCTGGGGTTATGACATGTCGAGCCGCGAGCTTGAAGCCGGACGCCCGGTGCGCTTTTCCGGACGGAGTGTCGATACCCAGCACGGTTTTGCCGTATATCACCCTGACGGCAGAATGCTGTTCACGATGCTGCTGATGGATGGTTTAAAACAGCCGACGACCGTGGTCCATACCTTTAAAGATCCCGGCACTTACAAGGTTCGTTGCCTCGAGTATTGCGGTATCGCGCATCACGCAATGCAGGACGAGCTGACTGTAGTCAAGAGCAATTGAGCGCATTCGCCGCGGAGGAGGATTCAATATGAGTATCGCAAGCACACTCGTTCAAAACACGCCGATATTCGGCAGGATGTTCAGCGTGGATAAGAGTACCGGCCTTGAGGATATCAATGCCTGGCCGGCGCTGATGATCATGGCGTCATTCATCTGGTTGGCGGTTGCAGGCCTGTTGGGTGTCGCCATGCCCGTGACGCAGATTTTCGATCTCAATACCGACTGGTTCTATACCGCGCTGACTCTGCATGGTGCTGCGCTCGCGTTTCCCTTCGGCTTTCAACTCATGGTCGGCGTCGGCCTGCATCGTTCAGGAGGTTGTGTAGGCAAGCCGGTGACGGGCATCTTGCCGGCTCTGACCTTCATTACAATGAATCTCGGTGCTGCCATCTTGACGGTGGCAGTTCTAATGGGGTTCAAAGTCAGTTTGGTTGTAATGTTTCCGCTGCCACTGGTCGGTGCTCAGATGGGCATCTGGAGCATGACCACAGTGATTGTCGGATTCACCGGTATCTATCTCGTTCTTGCCAGCATGATTTTGTTCTATCCGATTCTCGTTCTGAAGATGCTGTTTTTCGGCAAGAAACAGCCGGAGCTTGTCTTGTCCGAACGCTCGCTCAATGATCCGGGAATGCTGGGCATGGTATTGGCGGCTTTGACACTATTGATCGCCGGTACACCTCTGGTCGTTGTCGGTACGACACTATTGCTTGCACTTTACGGCGCGATCCCGATGAGCATGGCTGCATGGGCTGCCCAGCCGATAGTGTTTCAATACAGCTTCTACATCTTTGCCCATAACATGATGGAAGCCATGGCACTGATGGTAACCAGCGCGATGTACGCGACTCTACCGCTGTATCTTGCCGACGGAACTCGCAAGTTGTTCAGCAACAAGCTCGCCAATCTGGCTCTGTGGATACTGCTGCTGACCTCGGTCACATCGTTTCTGCATCACTTCATCACCTTCTATCCCAACCAGCCGGCCGCCCTTTCCTATTGGGGCAACATCATGAGTTGGGGTACCGGCATCGGTGCGGCACTGAGCATATTCACGGTTTTCGCCACGATCTGGCAGCATGGGCTGCGCGCGGAACCCGGCATCATCACCGTGCTGGCGGGTTGGGCGCTCTACATCCTCGATGGAGCCAGTGCAATTGTTACGTCCAATATCGCCTGGTCATACCAGTTACACGGCACGATGTGGCAAAGCGGCCATACCATGACTGTGATTCTCGCCATGGCACTCATGTGGATGGGAGTTCTCTATCATCACTATCCCGTAATGACGGGCCGCAAACTTGACCCGACAGCTGGCTGGTGGTTCGTCCGTCTCTTCACCGTTGGCAGCTTTGGTGCGGCGCTGGCGATGCTGGCCGGCGGTTCGGCAGGGATGCCAAGGCGCTTCGCCGCCTGGAACCAGGAGGGATGGATGATCTACGGCAACCTGACCTTGTTCTTCGGCTTGATTCTCGGTGCCGCATTTGTCGTATATGCGTATAGTCTCCTGAAATCAAGAGATCTCAGTGTGGCCATCGGTCGTCAGCCGGTGGCGGCGTAGTCAAGACTGCGGAAGAATAGTGATAGACGTCCGCGGCAACGCGGACGTTTTCATTTCAGGGTTCTCGATGGCATGGGTCAAGGGCAGGTGCGTCTGATGACTTTACGTATTAAGTACGAGGAACGCGATGCAATGCAAACTCTGTGGCCTGCTGACTCCTAGTCCACCGATAGTGGGCGATGGTCATGGCTTCTGTTGCTATGGATGTTGCGAGGTCTATCGCAGTTTTGGTGATGGAGTCTTGGTCACGGATCAGGAGGCTGTTCGCGTTGCTCCACCACCACTGTTGGGCAAGGAGGCCTATCTCTGGATCGAAGGAATGCACTGCGCTTCCTGCGAATTCCTCATTTCAAGGATCGCGTTGAGTACTCCTGGAATTCACTCGGCGACTTCAAGCTACGCGACATCGTCTGCGAAAATTGTCTTTGACCCAGAGCTAATCACCGAGTCGGAATTGCCCTCCATGCTTAGCCGCAACGGTTATCGTGCCAGGCTGCGTGGTGAAGAGGCACCAGAGTATGACGAAAGACAGGATCTGTTACGACTTCTGACAGGAGGGATTCTGGCTTCCGCTGTGATGATGATGACCTTGCTTTTCGTCTATCCGATTCATGGCGGATTTGCCACGCCCAGCGACTATGAGTCAATTCGCTGGCTGGCATTTGTTTTTACGCCGATTGCTTTGTTTTTTCAGACATCGGTTCTGGTCTTTTACGTCGGATTTCCGATACTGCGCGGAGCCTGGACAGGCATTCGTACCCGGGTTCTGAACATGGACTGCCTGATCGCCCTGTCGATCTTGTCAGCGTACTGCTACAGCGTAGTTCAGCTCTTCCACGATCCTATCGACTTGTATTTCGAAGTTGCGGGAACACTGGTTGCAATCATCACCATAGGCAGGTTTCTCGAGAAAACCGAAAGGGTTCGTGCAACGCAGGAACTCAGAGGTTTCATGCAGGCATGGGTGCCCAAGGCTTGTGTGAGGAGAGACGGCAGCTACCTTGTTTGTGATCTTGAAGAACTTGTGCCCGGAGAGCATGTATATGTTCGTCAAGGTGAAGCCCTCCCTGTTGATGGCGTCATAGTGGATGGACAAGGGGCGGTCAATGAGGCACTCATAACTGGCGAGCCATTCCCGGTATGGCGCGGGCCAGGTCAAAAAGTGCGGGGAGGGAGTGTCCTACTCGAAGGCAGGCTTGAAATCGCTATCGGACCACAGGCCGAGTGCCGGTTGGAAGGCCTCTCACGAATATTATGGAATGCACAAAGCTCTATTGCTGGCGTTCAAAGCGGTGTCGATCGACTCGCACGCGTTTTTGCACCTGCAGTCATTGTGCTCGCTTTACTGGTCGGGATCGGCTTCTATATCAGCGGAGCGCCACTCGAAAGCGCGCTTCTCGCAAGCCTGGCGACGTTGATCGTCTCCTGCCCCTGTACATTTGGACTGGCGATTCCACTGACCACTGCTGTCGCCACCAGTTCTGCTTTGCGTCGGGGAATTATCGTGTCCAGTGCCGACTTGTTTGAAAAGGCACGCAATATAGATATCGTCGTGTTCGACAAGACCGGAACCTTGTCTACAGGCGGCATGGCTGTGGTCGACGTGATAGGTCCTCCGGAGGTTTCTGCTCGTGCTGCCGCTGTAGAGCGTCATTCACCGCATCCGGTTGCCGAAGCGATCGCTCGTCTTGACTCGCAGCGGACCGCTAGCGATTTTGAAAACCATCCAGGCCAAGGCGCTTTGGCCAGTGTCGGCGGACGGCGTGTGGCAGTAGGCAGCAAGCAATTGTTTGCGATGCTCGGATGGACGATTCCGGAATCACTGCGATCTCAAGTTACCAGTCGTGCGCCAGTGCAGAGCGTCATATCCTATGTCGGCTGGAATGGTTATGCCGAGGGTGCGATAGTCACGAGGGATCAACCGCGTCCTGACTGGCGGCAGATAATTGATAGTCTGCCTGCGGCTACTCGGGTTGTGTTGTTGACCGGGGCCGAAGACCCGAGGGGCTACGAGGATGGCGTGGACGAGGTATATGCCGGCGTTCCCCCCGAGGCAAAGGCCGCCGTTATCCGGCGTCTGAAAGCAAAAGGTACGGTGGCCATGGTGGGCGATGGCAGCAATGACGCATCGGCATTAGCGGAGGCGGATCTGGGGATTGCTTTCGGTGCACCTGCGTCGCTTGCCGCGGAAGCGGCCGACATCGTGATTCCAGGCAATCGTTTGGGGACCGTTTTGGACGCGCTAAGCCTGATTGGTACCACCCGGCGCAGGGTGCGGCAGAACCTTGGCTGGGCGCTTGCCTACAACGCGGTGGCAATCCCGTTGGCAATGGCAGGACTCCTGAATCCACTATTTGCAGCGCTGGCGATGTCGGCGAGCAGCTTGCTGGTGGTATGGAATGCAGTCCGGCCAATCGCATACACTGGGCCGGCTGGATCCCAAAAGACCGAAGGT
Source organism: Sulfuritalea sp. (assembly GCA_021738105.1). The sequence continues at coordinate 20,425 of JAIPCS010000009.1, read as the reverse complement.
CGAGGCATATCTTCTTCGGCCGATGGCCCTGGTCGGTCCAGCGCAACGGGCACAGAAATGGTTACCCCGGCGCCGGCCTCCAGTTCCGGTACCGACATCGGTAGATAGGGGATTTCCCTTAACGCGCACTGGAATGATCCGAATTCCGTAGGTCCTGCAGAGCCGATACAGTGCCATATCGTAGTCTCTCACTCCTACTGAGAGTGTTGGGAGGCGGGCAGGGCTTAGACATTGCGGCGGCGTGGCGGGCGCGTGCGTTGTGCTGAAAGAAGGCGCGACGAACGATTTGATGATGCCCTTCCGACTTGAAACTGTGCGCTCGCTCTTGGCTGGATAATTCATGAATCAATGAGGAGAAATTATGAAGGTTAAAGCTGCTGTCGCTCATAAGGCCGGAGCGCCACTGTCTATCGAAACCGTTGAACTGGATGGCCCGAGGGCTGGTGAAGTGCTGGTAGAGATAAAGGCTAGCGGGGTTTGTCATACCGATGCCTTTACTCTGTCCGGCGACGATCCCGAAGGAATTTTTCCAGCGATTCTCGGCCATGAAGGTGCCGGCATCGTTGTCGAAGTGGGCTCCGGCGTGACCAGTGTCAAACCTGGTGATCACGTCATTCCTTTGTACACCCCGGAATGCCGGCAGTGCGAATACTGCCTATCGCAGAAGACCAATTTGTGCCAAGCGATTCGCTCCACGCAGGGCCAGGGTCTGATGCCCGACGGTACCAGTCGCTTCAGCCTCGGCGGCAAGCCGGTTTTTCATTACATGGGAACGTCGACCTTCGCCAATTATTCCGTGATGCCCGAAATATCGGTGGCCAAGATTCGCGAGGATGCACCTTTCGACAAGGTCTGCTACATCGGCTGTGGCGTCACCACTGGCATTGGTGCGGTAATCAATACTGCAAAGGTGCAGGCGGGCGACAATGTGGTGATCTTCGGCCTGGGCGGGATCGGCCTCAACGTCATTCAGGGAGCGCGTATGGTCGGCGCCGGGATGATCATTGGTGTCGATATAAACCCGGGGCGGAAAGCGTTGGCTGAAAAATTCGGAATGACACATTTTGTCAATCCCAAGGAGGTTGAGGGCGATCTTGTTGCCTTCCTTGTCAATCTCACCAAAGGTGGTGCCGACCACACATTCGAATGCGTCGGCAATGTCAGCCTGATGCGCCAGGCGCTGGAGTGCTGCCACAAGGGTTGGGGTACCAGCACCATAGTTGGCGTAGCCGGCGCCGGGCAGGAAATTTCGACGAGGCCGTTCCAACTGGTAACGGGTCGAGTGTGGAAGGGATCGGCTTTTGGCGGCGCCAGAGGGCGTACCGATGTGCCAAAAATTGTCGACTGGTACATGGAAGGCAAGATCAATATCGATGACCTGATTACCCACGTAATGCCCGTGGAGAAAATAAATGATGCTTTCGATCTGATGCATGAAGGCAAGTCGATTCGGTCCGTCGTAACGTTCTAGTAATCAGGCCGCTCACCGATCTATAGAAACTACCAGGATGTCTCGGTAGCCTTCAGCATCGCCGTGGGCCGTCGAGCTGAAAACATGACTATTACCAAGATCTCGCAGTTCAAATGCTTTGACGGTATTCAAGGTGTATATAGCCACGCCTCTCCGGAGACCGGTTGTACGATGCGCTTTGGCGTATTCATGCCTCCACAAGCAGTTGTTGGGGGGGCGCCGGTACCGGTGCTGTATTGGCTTTCGGGTTTGACTTGCACCGAAGAAAATTTCATTTTGAAGGCCGGTGCACAACGCGTTGCAGCCGAGCTGGGTATCGCTATTGTTACTCCTGATACCAGTCCGCGAGGACTCGATATTCCGGGTGACTCAGATAGCTACGATTTTGGCGTGGGTGCGGGTTTTTACGTCAACGCAACTCAGAAGCCATGGTCCAGGAACTACCATATGTATTCCTACATCGCGCAGGAATTACCATGGCTGGTCACCGCCAACTTTTTGGTGGATCCCGCCCGTACCGGCATATTTGGACATTCGATGGGTGGTCACGGGGCGCTCATTCATGCTCTGCGAAGCCCTCAGGTATACAAGTCGGTTTCGGCATTTGCACCTATTTCTTCACCGATGCGGTGTCCCTGGGGTGAAAAAGCACTAACCGGGTATTTGGGCCCCGATCGCGCTACATGGCGTGACTATGATGCTACCGAGCTGATCAGGGCCCGTGGATGGAAAGGGCCGCCTTTGCTGATTGATCAGGGTAGCAAAGACCAGTTTCTTGACGGTCAGCTCATGCCTCAGCTACTACTGGAGGCTTGTAAGGATGCTGGAGTCGGAGTCGATCTGCGTATGCAGAAAGGATACGATCACAGCTACTTCTTCATCGCCAGTTTCATCGAGGATCATCTGCGCTTCCATGCGCGAAACCTGCTGAACGGCAAATAAGCCCTCATCACAAACACAGGTTCAGCCAAAGTACAAGGCTAGGCAAGCACAGGCAAGGCGCGAAGCCGGGGGGGGCAGCTTCGTGCCCTGCCTGTCCGCAGGTTACGCCGCGGCCTTGCTCTTGGCAATGTGGGTCGATATGGCATCCATCAATGGCGGCGACAAGCAGTCGTAAGGCTCCAGCCCAAGCTCTTTGAGGCGGGCTCGGATTGCAGGCATTTGCGCCGGATCCGTGCCGGTTTCAATAATCGACGAAACGAAAGCCGCAAATTCCGGCGGCGACCAGCCGCGAACACCCGATAGTTCCGTATGAACGAAATCAAGACCATAGAACGGATGGGCCTTGCTTTCGATCCGGCCGAACATATGTACCCCACAACCGGTGCAGGCGTGACGTTGAATGGCGGCATTGGGATCGACAATCTTCAACTTCTCTTCGTGTGCTGTTACCTTGAGCTTGTCACGCGAGACGACAGCGACTTGCGAGAACAAGACTCCTTCCGGCTTCCAGCACTTGCTACAGCCGCAAGCATGGTTGTGCGCGGTCTGTGCGCTGATAGTGACCTCAACACGGTCCGACGGGCATCTGCAGTGAAGAACCCCCCCTTCAAAACCCGGCAGCGCCGGTAAGGGGCCGCCATCTATCGCCGGATGAATCTTTACAGAATTGTTCATGAGCCATTTCCTCCTCCCTTACGGGACGTGGTAACCAAAGGGATAAATCGGGATAAATCGCCTCAGGCATTCGATAGTTATCAACCGGGAACAGCAAGCGATGTTCCCTCTCTGCGCTGCGGCGCCCTAACATGCATTGACTTGGTGCAACAAGCGCAAACTGAGTCGCGACTTGTTATTCGAAAAATAATCTGACTGACTGAATTGGACAATCAGGATGAACACCTAGAGATGTGAAGGTTGTCCCTGACTGTCCCGGTAGGCTTTTTCAGGCAGGTTGCCTGCGAGCGAGGCTCGTCGATCAACATGGTAGACTTCATAATCGCTGTGTCTCCACTCTTTTCTGCTCAATTACCCATGTCCGGAAATACCTTCGGTTCACTTTTCAGTGTCACTTCATTCGGTGAATCCCATGGCCCGGCAATAGGCTGTGTGGTTGACGGTTGTCCGCCGGGTCTCGAAATCTCGACGGAGGAGATTCAGGCCGATTTGGATCGGCGCAAGCCGGGAACGTCACGCCATGTCACCCAGCGACGCGAGTCGGATACGGTCGAGATTCTTTCCGGTGTGTTCGAAGGTCGAACTACCGGAACGACTATCGGCCTGCTGATCCGCAATGAGGACCAGCGCAGCAAGGACTACGGCAACATCGCCGAAACCTTCCGTCCGGGTCATGCCGACTACACCTATTGGCAGAAGTACGGGATTCGCGATCATCGCGGCGGCGGCCGTTCTTCGGCGCGCGAGACGGCGGTGCGTGTTGCCGCGGGGGCGATTGCCCGCAAGTGGTTGCAGCAACGCTACGGTGTGACAGTTAGGGGCTGGATGAGCCAGCTGGGCAGTATCGAGATTCCATGGCAGGACGAGGCTGCGATTGATGCCAATCCGTTCTTTGTGGCCAATGCAGGAATCGTTCCCCAGCTTGAAGAGTACATGGATGCCTTGCGCAAATCGGGCGATTCCGTGGGGGCGGAAATTACCGTAGTGGCGCGAGGTGTACCTGTCGGTTGGGGTGATCCGGTATACGGTCGCCTCGATGCCGATATTGCCTACGCCATGATGGGTATCAATGCCGTCAAAGGCGTCGAAATAGGCGCCGGTTTTGAATCGGTAACGCAAAAAGGCAGCGAGCACGGCGATGAACTGACGCCTGACGGATTCCTCAGCAACCATGCAGGCGGGGTACTCGGTGGCATCTCGACCGGGCAGGATGTATTGGTGAAAATGGCGGTCAAACCAACCTCGAGCATTCGACTGCCGAGGCGAACCATCAATCTCGCCGGTGAGGCGACCACTATCGAAACCCATGGCCGGCATGACCCGTGCGTCGGCATTCGCGCTACCCCGATCGCGGAAGCCATGTTGGCGCTGGTATTGATCGATGCCGCGCTTCATCATCGAGCTCAGTGCGCTGATGTGGAGTGCCCGACGCCGAGAATACCCGCCCGGCCAAACGCAAAATAGACATTGAATTTACTAAACTAAAAACAGGAATCGCAATGAATGTCGATCATCATGACCTGCTCCATGAGTTTCCCGAATATGCCGAGGCCATCCAGGCGTTGAAGTTGAGTAGCGCGCATTTTTCCAGCCTCTTCGCCGAGTACCATGTTGTCACATCGCAGATAGAAGCCTTGGAAATACGCGATGCTCCGGTGACGGATATCGAACTTGAGGATATGAAAAAGCTGCGCCTGAAGCTCAAGGACGATCTTTACAACATGCTTCTGGCCCACAAGGCCTGAAGAGGAGATTTTGTCGTAGATAGCGGAGCCGCCGGCAACGGTTGGCGGTAGTGCTTATGGCGCAGAACGGGCGTTTGTCCGCATGGTACTTCTGGTATTTCGCCTTCATTGGCGCATTCCTGCCGTATTTTTCCCTCTATTTGCAGTCCATCGGACTATCTGCCGGGCGCATCGCCGTATTGATGTCCCTTGGCCAGTTCATGCGTTTGCTCGCGCCGTTGCTTTGGAGCTGGCTGGCTGACAGCGGAGGGCGCAGGGTTCGCATCGTGGTTGCGTCGACGGCTGCCGCACTGGCCAGTTATTCTGTGGTGTTCCTGACTCAGGATTTTGTCGTGCTCCTGATCGGCATGGCAGTCCTCCATTTTTTCTGGAGTGCTTCGCTGCCTTTGGTTGAAGCGCTGACACTGGGACATCTGGCGGCCCATCCGGAGCGCTATGGGCGTATCCGGCTTTGGGGTTCAGTCGGTTTCATTGTCGCCGTAATGGGTGTGGGTCGGTTACTCGACTCGGCGCCGATCAGCTCGCAACTCTGGGTGAGCTGGGCCTTGTTGCTCGGAACGTTTCTGAGTGGACTGACACTCGTTGAAGTCAAGGGGCACGCCAATCTGGTGGCAGGGCCGATTCGGGATGTGCTACGCCAACGCAAGGTCGTTTTTTTGCTGACAGCTGGGCTGTTCATGATGGCGGCACACGGCGCCCTCTATGTTTTCTACTCCATCCACCTGGTAGCACAGGGGTACGACAAGACTGTGGTCGGTCTGCTATGGACCTTGGGCGTGGTCGCAGAAATCGTCGTCTTTTTGTACATGCCGAAGATTTCCGCACGAGTTTCCCTGCGGCAGATATTGCTGGCGTGTTTCGCCCTGGCTGCCTTGCGCTTCATGCTGATCGGTTGGGCGGTTGATTTCATCGGGCTGCTGGTTTTTGCCCAGTTGTTGCACGGTGCCAGTTTTGGCGCGCACCATGCGGCAACCATGGCAGCGCTCAATCGCTGGTTTGTGGCGCGACAGCAGGCCAGGGCGCAGGCCCTGTATGGAAGTGTCGCCTACGGCGCGGGTGGATTGGGTGGTGCCTTGCTGGCGGGCGCCCTGTGGGAAAGGGCCGGTTCCGGAATTACCTTCAGCGCTGCATCTATGCTCGCCCTGGTTGGTCTGATTCTTGTCTGGCACGGGGTTCCGGATGATTCGACCAGCCCCGCTGTGCGATAATCCACGACCCACGCAGAGGCTTCATTCATCATGTCAAAGACGCTTTACGAAAAACTCTGGAATAGTCACGTCGTCCATGTCGAAGAGGACGGAACGGCGCTGCTTTACATCGATCGCCACCTGGTTCATGAGGTCACCAGTCCGCAGGCCTTTGAGGGACTGAAGCTGGCAAATCGCAAACCTTGGCGTATTTCATCGATCGTCGCTACGGCGGATCACAACACGCCGACGTCTCACTGGGAACTCGGCATTCGCGATCCGATCTCACGCCAGCAGGTGGAAACACTCGACGCCAATATTCGGGAAGTCGGTGCGCTGGCTTACTTTCCGTTCAAGGATCGTCGTCAGGGAATCGTGCACGTCGTCGGCCCGGAAAACGGCGCAACCCTGCCGGGCATGACCGTGGTGTGCGGCGATTCGCACACATCGACGCACGGGGCTTTTGCCTGCCTCGCTCATGGCATTGGCACGTCTGAAGTCGAACATGTGCTGGCAACACAATGCCTGTTGCAAAAGAAGTCCAAAACCATGCTGGTCAGGATCGAGGGAAAAGTCGGCGCTGGCGTGACGGCAAAAGACATTGTATTGGCGCTGATCGGGCGTATCGGCACAGCAGGCGGCACCGGATATGCCATTGAATTCGGTGGCTCGGCAATTCGTGCGCTGTCCATGGAAGGCCGCATGACGGTGTGCAACATGGCAATCGAGGCCGGTGCCCGGGTCGGCTTTGTGGCGGCTGACGAGACGACCATCGCCTATCTCAAGGGGCGCAACTTTGCGCCCAAAGGTGATGACTGGGACAAGGCGGTCACTTACTGGCGCACCCTGGTTTCGGATCCGGATGCACGCTTCGACACAGTAATCGAAGTGGACGCACGCCAGATCGTGCCGCAAGTGACCTGGGGCACCTCGCCAGAAATGGTCACCGGTATCAACGGCGAAGTGCCGGCACCCGAGGACTTCAAGGATCCGGTCAAGAGCGAAGGCATTGCGCGGGCGTTGCAGTACATGGGCTTGACGCCACGCACCCGGATTGATTCGATCAGGATCGACAAGGTCTTCATCGGCTCATGTACCAATTCGCGTATTGAGGATCTGCGCGCGGCGGCGGCGGTGGCCAACGGGCGCAAGGTTGCGGCCAATGTAAAGCTCGCGCTCGTGGTGCCTGGTTCCGGGCTGATCAAGGAACAGGCGGAAGCCGAGGGACTGGACAAGATTTTCATCGCGGCAGGATTTGACTGGCGGCAACCGGGGTGTTCGATGTGCCTTGCCATGAATGATGACCGCCTCGAACCCGGTGAGCGTTGTGCTTCGACATCGAATCGCAATTTTGAAGGGCGGCAGGGAGCGGGTGGCAGAACTCATCTGGTCAGCCCTGCTATGGCGGCGGCGGCGGCGATTGCCGGACGCTTTGCCGATGTTCGTGAACTGTTGTAAGGAGAAAATCGTGACCCGCGTTCTAATCGTTATTTCCATGTTGTTTGCGGTTTCGGCCTGCAATACCGTGAAGGGCATCGGCAAGGACATCAAGAAGGGTGGCGAAGCCATCGAGAAGTCGGTCAAGTAATGGACAAGTTCATCAAACTCGACGGGCTTGTGGCGCCGCTCGACCGGGCCAATGTCGACACCGACGCCATCATCCCCAAACAGTTCCTCAAATCGATCAAGCGTTCCGGGTTTGGACCGAACGCGTTCGACGAATGGCGCTATCTGGATAAGGGCGAGCCGGGTCAGGACAGCTCGAGACGGGCAAAAAACCCCAATTTCGTGCTCAATCAGGAGCGCTACCAGGGTGCGTCGATTCTGCTGGTCCGCAGCAATTTTGGTTGTGGTTCATCGCGGGAGCACGCGCCGTGGGCGCTGCAAGATTTTGGCTTTCGGGCCATCATCGGCGAGTCATTCGCGGATATATTCTTCAACAACTGTTTCAAGAACGGTCTGCTGCCCATTGTCTTGCCGAAGAACGAAATCGATGCGCTGTTCGGGTTGACCGAGCATTCACCGGGCTATCGAATTACAGTCGATCTGTTCGCTCAGCGAGTCGTGCGTCCGGACGGACATGCGATTCAATTCGAGGTCGATGCCTTCCGCAAGGAATGCCTGCTCAACGGATGGGACGATATCGGACTTACCCTGCGTCACGCGGAGAAGATTCGCGAGTTCGAGGCGCGTCGCCGTACCGAGCAACCCTGGTTGTTTGCATAAAGGATTGGTGATGAAGGTATGTGTACTCCCCGGTGATGGTATTGGACCGGAAATAATGACCGAGGCAGTCAGGGTTCTGCAGGCGCTCGATCTCAGCATCGAACTGGAAGAAGGCCTGCTTGGCGGTTGCGCGGTGGACGCAACGGGTGACCCCTATCCCGAAGCAACACGTAAATTGGCGCAGGAAGCAGATGCGATCCTGCTGGGTGCGGTAGGCGGTCCGCAGTGGGACTCAAACCCGCGCGAACAACGCCCGGAGCGCGGGCTGCTGGGCATTCGCAAACATCTCGGCTTGTTTGCCAACTTGCGCCCGGCGATTCTTTACCCGGAATTGGCCAATGCCTCGACGCTCAAGCCTGAAGTGGTGGCCGGGCTGGATATTCTGATCGTGCGCGAACTGACCGGGGATATTTATTTCGGGCAGCCGCGCGGTATTGAAATGCGCGACGGAGAACGCTTCGGCTTCAATACCATGCATTACACTGAAAGCGAGATCCGCCGCATCCTGCGGGTTGCATTCGATGCCGCGCGCAAACGCAATCGCAAAGTCTGCTCGGTAGACAAGATGAATGTGCTTGAGTGCACGCAGTTGTGGCGTGACGTCGCCACCGAGACGGCACTGGAGTATCCGGACATCGAGCTTTCGCACATGCTGGTCGACAATGCGGCGATGCAACTGGTGAAAGATCCTAAGCAGTTCGATGTCATGGTTACCGGCAACATGTTCGGTGACATACTGTCGGACGAGGCATCGATGCTGACCGGTTCAATCGGGATGCTGCCGTCGGCATCGCTGGACCAGAACAACAAGGGGCTCTATGAGCCTTCACACGGTTCGGCGCCGGATATTGCAGGAAAGGGTGTCGCCAATCCATTGGCGACAATTCTTTCGGTGGCTATGATGCTACGCTACACCTTCTCCGACGAGGCATCCGCCATGCGTGTAGAGGGCGCGGTGAAGAAAGTGTTGGCGAAAGGCCTGCGAACAGGCGATATTTATGAAGCTGGAACACAGCGGGTGGGAACCCGGGATATGGGCGACGCGGTGCTTGCAGCGCTGTAACACTGAAAGAGAAAGATCATGAAGCGTGTAGGTCTGGTGGGTTGGCGAGGGATGGTGGGTTCGGTGCTGATGCAGCGCATGCGCGAGGAGGGCGATTTCGCCTTTATCGAGCCGGTGTTTTTTACGACGTCGAACCCCGGCGGCAAAGCCCCCGATTTTGCCGCCGGCGCGCCGCCGCTTGTCGATGCACGAAATATCAATGAACTGAAGGCAATGGATATCGTCATCAGTTGTCAAGGCGGTGACTACACGAACGAGGTGTTTCCGAAATTGCGGCAAGCCGGTTGGGCTGGGCACTGGATCGACGCGGCGTCCGCGCTGCGCATGGCGGATGACACGGTGATCATTCTCGATCCCGTGAATCAGGGTGTAATCAAGGATAGTTTGAGCCAGGGCGGACGCAACTGGATCGGCGGTAATTGTACGGTGAGCCTGATGCTGATGGCACTGGGCGGCTTGTTCAAGGCAGGTCTGGTGGAATGGATGACCTCGATGACCTATCAAGCGGCTTCCGGTGCCGGCGCGCAGAATATGCGCGAACTGCTGACACAAATGGGAGAGGCGCATCGCGCAGTGAAAGACCTGCTCGACGATCCGGCCTCGGCGATTCTCGATATCGATCGGGAGGTTGCCGGCATTCTTCGCGACGAAGCTTTTCCTACCGCGAATTTCGGCGTGCCACTTGCTGGCTCGCTGATTCCGTGGATTGACAAGGATCTGGGGAACGGTCAGAGCAAGGAAGAATGGAAGGGACAGGCCGAAACCAACAAGATCCTTGGTCGCAGCGCTGAACCGATTCCGGTCGATGGCATCTGTGTGCGCATTGGTGCGATGCGCTGCCATTCGCAGGCGTTTACCATCAAGCTCACCAGGGATGTACCGCTGGACGAGATCAGCGGCATACTTGCGGCGCACAACGATTGGGTCAAGGTGGTGCCGAATCAGCGCGAGTCGTCGATGAAAGAACTTACGCCCACCGCGGTGACGGGCACTCTGAGTGTTCCCGTCGGGCGCTTGCGTAAACTTAGCATGGGTCCGGAATATCTTTCAGCGTTTTCCGTTGGCGATCAACTTCTTTGGGGGGCTGCAGAGCCTTTGCGGCGTATGCTTCGTATTCTGTTGCATTGAAGTTGCGCGCTGGAGGCTGGTCATACATGATGCGAAGGTTGAGCTTGCATCGCTAACACCATGATGTTATTTTGATAACATGATAAAAAGTCCGTCGGGAGTCACCATAGTGCGCAATACTCACCAGCGAATTCGATTTAAGGCCACCGCCATTGCGGTGGCGCTTGCTGTCCTGCCCTTGGCGACACATGCTGCCGGACTCGGGAGAATAACCGTACTCTCGGCTTTGGGTCAGCCACTCAGAGCAGAGCTTGAGGTGACAGCAACCCGTGATGAAACGCCCTCTTTGGAAGCGAAAGTCGCATCGGTCGACGCCTTCCGACAGGCGGGAATTGATTATTCGCAGGCATTGGCAACGATCAGGTTTTCCCGCGATATCAAGGTTCGCGAGGGGCGGCAGTATCTTGAAGTCAGCACCGATCAGCCGTTGAATGAACCCTTCATCGACATGCTGGTCGAAATGAGCTGGGCTTCAGGACGTCTGGTTCGCGAATACACGTTTTTGCTGGATCCGCCAGATCTTGCTCAAAAATCGATTCCCGAACCGGTTGCCGCTCCGACGGTCAGAAGTGAACCGCCTATGGTCAAGCCTTCCGTGCAAACGGTGGCCCCCGAAACTGCACAAACCAGACCGGTGCCACAAGTCTCGGCACCATCCGCAGCGCAGATGCGGCCGGCCGAAAAGTCGGCCGACAAGACCGCCTCCCGGTCCGCGACTGGCAAACTGAGAACTGTGGTGGCTGGCGATACCCTTGGCAAGATCGCTGCGCAAACCATGCCGAAGGGCGTCAGTCTTGACCAGATGCTGGTTGCGTTGTTCCGCAATAACCGCGAGGTTTTTGACGGTGGCAACATGAATCGTGTCCAGGCTGGAAAAATCCTTTCGATTCCTGATGTTGAAGATGTCGAAAAAGTATCCGCTTCCGAGGCCCGCCAGGAAATTGTGGCTCAGGCGGTCGATTTTGCAGCTTACCGCAAACGCCTGGCGAGTCCGGCCGCCGCCGAGCCTGCAATTGACCAGTCGTCGAAGCAGGCTGTTAGCGGAAAAATTGCACCCAGGGTAGAAGACAAAACGCCAGAAGCAGCAGGCAAAGACAAGTTGCAGGTTTCTCGCACCGAGGCGACCAAAGACGCCAAGGGTCGGCCACTGCAGGGTCGTATCGCCGCACTGGAAGAAGATCTGGTCGCGCGCGAGCGGGCGCTTAAAGAAGCCAGCAGCAGAATCGCCGACCTGGAAAAGAATCTCAGCGATCTGCAGAAGCTTGCCGAGTTGAAGAGTCAGACCGGAGCAGGCATGCAAAAGCAGGCTCAGGAAAGCAAACCTGCCGTGGAAGAGAAACCTCCTGCGCCAGTAGCAAGTGCAGCGGAGTCGGCAAAACCCGAGGAAATGGCGAAGCCGGCAGAAGCGCCAAAGCCCGCAGCGGCACCCAAACCGGCACCACCGCCGAAGAAGAAGGTCGCACCACCACCACCGCCGCCTGAACCCGATTTCATTGAGGAAAATGCGCCATTGGTCTTTGGTGGCGGCGCGCTGTTGGCATTGTTGTTCGGATGGTTGGGATACTCGGCATATCGCAAGAAGCGCGCAGCAGCGGCTGATGACAGTGCAATTGTTGCCGAGACCGATCTTTCGGCACATTCGGTGTTTAGTTCCACCAGTGTCGCGCCTCCGCCTGGAGAGCAGGAAGAAAGCCAGTTCAGTTCGACCAGTATCGGAATGGCTTCGACTCAGGAGACTGTTGATCCGGTTGTCGAAGCCGATACTTTCCTGGCTTTTGGCCGAGACTCCCAGGCTGAAGAGATTTTGCTCGACGCGCTTGAGACGGATCCAAATCGGGCCGCGATACATCTTAAGCTGCTCGATATCTATGTAGCGCGCAAGAATGCCCAATTGTTCGAATCAGTGGCCAAAGAATTGCATACGCTGACCAGTGGAACAGGGGCGGATTGGGAGAAAGCCGCGTTGATGGGCGCGGCCCTCGATCCTGAGAATCCGCTTTACCAGACAGCGCCTGCGGACGTTCCGGTCGAAGCACAGGCCGCCAATGCCGATCCGGATGCCACTGTGATTCTTCGTGCCTCGCCGGTGGCAGAGCAGGCCGGAGCGGAAGTGACGGAAAATGTGGTCGATAATGCATCGGCTCTTGATTTCGACCTGGATATCGGCACCGCAGACGCGGCAAGTCCAGAAGCGGCTTCACAGCAAGCCGATGCGGAGTCCTCGGGTCTTGATTTTGATCTTGATCTGGGAACGCCAGAACCTGCTTCGGAGGCTGCTCCCGTGCGCACAGTCACGGAGGAAGCGGCAGGGCTGGATATAGATTTCGATATGCCGGCGGCTGAGCCTGCGCCTGAAGCTTCAGCGGTCGACGCACCCCCTGCTGCGGATCAAGATTCTGCCCGCGAGTTGAAGGTACCCGAGGCAGCTTCGGATTCAAGCAGTATCGATTTCGAGTTCGATATGGGGACACCTGAAGCCGCAACTGGCGATGTGGCCCTTGAACTTCCGGCGTCGACAGAGACGCCAGAAGCCGCGGCACCCGCGCTTGATCTCGGCGGTATTAGTTTGGAACTGGACACGCCGTCAGCTTCGGCGGGCGAGGAGGCAGCGCCTGCTGCCGAGGCGACTGGTGATGCAACCGATAATCCAGAGGTTGCTACCAAGCTCGAGTTGGCGATGGCTTATGAGGAAATGGGTGATCACGACGGCGCTCGGGAATTGTTCCAGGAAGCCCTCGCAGAGGGTAGTCCGGCACAACAGAAGGTGGCGCGCGCCAAACTTGACAGCCTCGGCTGATCAACAGGCTCTCCTGGCGCTTCGGCGTCAGGAGGCGTTGTTCAAGTGACTCGTCCGCATCCCGCAAGCCTTATCCTGTTCGGCTTGACGGTACTTTTTGCCGCCTCGTCGCGTAACGGCATGAGCTTGTTTGCGTCCTGTTTTATTCTCGCTCTCGTAGCATCCTTGGTCGCCAAGGACCATTTGAGAGCGCTTCTGCGCCGCAGTCGCTGGCTGATGCTGACCATGCTGATCATGTTCGGATGGTTCACGCCGGGTACTCCACTATCGTTTCTTTCAGGGGCAAGTCAAGAAGGCTTGCTGCTTGCGGTGGCCAGCATTGCGCGCCTGATCATCGCTCTTGCCGCTGTAGCCATGTTATTGAAAACTTTGTCGTCAGCCGAGTTGGTCGTGGGCATGCGCGCGCTGCTGGCACCATTGGTTTTGATAGGGCTCTCTCGCGATAGCGTTGCGGTTCGACTGGCATTGACGCTTCAGGAAGTTGAAAGCTCGAAAAGTGCGGCCTCAGAAGAGTTGGACAGACCGCACAGCTTGAGCCTTCCAGATTTGTCTGCGGGTACCAGCGATGTGGTCACTGCAGTGGTTGCCGTTGTTCTGGCGTGCATTGCTCTACTGGCATGAGAATCGCGCTCGGACTCGAGTACGAAGGCACTCGTTTCTGCGGCTGGCAGTCGCAGGCTGGAGGCGGAACAGTGCAGGACGCACTGGAAAGTGCACTTGGTAACATCGCCGATACTCCTATTCGGGTGGTGTGTGCGGGACGCACGGATTCTGGTGTGCATGCAATCGAGCAGGTGGTTCATTTCGATACCGAGGTGATTCGTCCGAATACAGCGTGGGTTCGCGGCGTCAATTCGCATTTGCCCGGAAGCGTTGCGGTACGTTGGGCCCGGTTGGTTCCAGACGGATTTCATGCCCGTTTCTCGGCGCTCGGCAGACGGTATCGCTATCTATTGCTCAATCGTGGAGAACGTCCGGGCCTGATGGCGAACCGGGTAGGCTGGTTTCATCATTCACTGGATGTTGACGCCATGTCAGAAGCGGCGAAATACTTTCTGGGCGAGCAGGATTTCTCTGCATTCCGATCCGTTGAATGCCAGGCCAAGTCGCCGGTCAAGAAATTGCATCGTGCTGACCTGACCCGCCACGGCGATCTGCTGGTATTTGAATTCGAAGCCAGTGCCTTCCTGCACCACATGGTGCGTAATCTGGTCGGCGCTTTGGTGTATGTGGGGAAAGGTGCGCACAAGCCGGATTGGATCGCTGAACTGCTCGCCAGCCGGGATCGTTCCAAGGCGGCGCCAACATTCGAAGCCTGCGGCTTGTATTTTGCCGGTGTCGATTATGATCCGGACTGGCAGTTGCCAACTGTGCAGACCGGCAACCAGAAACTCGGCGCTGGCGAGACGGCATTGTTCCATTCCTGAATCAGGTACTCATGAAACGCACCCGGATCAAGATATGCGGCATTACCCGCGATGCTGATTTGGCCGCCGCGGTAGAGGCTGGCGCCGACGCGATCGGGTTTGTCTTCTATCCACCGAGTCCGCGCTTTGTTGGGCCGGCACAAGCGGCGAAGCTGGTGGCGCAGGTGCCGGCGTTCGTCACAAGCGTTGGCCTGTTTGTCAATGAGTCACCGCAGGTCGTGCGAGAGGTTCTGGACAGGCTGCCGCTGGGTTTGCTTCAATTCCACGGTGACGAAGACGCGGCGTATTGCTCCCAGTTTGGCAAGCCCTGGATCAAGGCGGCCAGAGTTAGGCCGGGATTCGATTTGCTAGAATACGCGGCCGCGTTCGCCGGTGCTTCCGGTGCGGCAGGCTTGTTGCTGGATGCCCATGTTGATGGCTATGGCGGAGGCGGCGAAACTTTTGACTGGACCTTGATTCCGCGTTCTCTGCCACTCCCCGTAATTCTTTCAGGAGGCTTGCATCCGGGCAATATTGCCCAGGCAGTGCAGTCAGTGCGGCCGTGGGCCGTGGATGTCAGTAGCGGTGTCGAGATGGCCAAGGGCATCAAGGATGCTCAAAGAATTATCGAATTTATTGCCGGAGTGCGAGATGCAGATGCAGGATCTTCCCTATAACTTGCCGGATGCAGGTGGACACTTCGGGCCGTATGGCGGTGTTTTTGTCGCCGAGACCTTGATGCCGGCCCTCGCTGAACTGCGCGAAGCCTATGCAGCGGCCCAGGCCGACCCGGACTTCAAGGCCGAATTCGAATACGAACTCAAACACTATGTCGGCCGTCCCAGCCCGATTTATCACGCCAAGCGGTGGTCGGGTCTATTGGGTGGGGCGCAGATATTTCTCAAGCGCGAAGACCTGAATCACACCGGTGCGCACAAAATCAATAATTGCATCGGCCAGGCCCTGTTGGCGCGGCGCATGAGCAAGCCGCGGGTGATAGCGGAGACCGGCGCCGGGCAGCACGGCGTTGCCACAGCGACAGTTGCGGCTCGCTACGGCATGGAATGCGTGGTCTACATGGGGTCCGAAGACGTCAAACGCCAGGCGGCCAACGTCTATCGCATGAAACTGCTGGGCGCGACGGTGGTGCCGGTCGAGTCCGGTTCGAAGACGCTGAAAGATGCCCTGAACGAAGCGATGCGCGATTGGGTGACAAACATTGGCAATACTTTCTACATCATCGGCACGGTTGCCGGTCCCCATCCCTACCCGATGATGGTGCGCGATTTTCAGGCGGTGATTGGCGACGAGTGCAAACTGCAAATGCCGGAACTCACCGGTCGTCAGCCTGATGCTGTCATCGCTTGCGTGGGTGGCGGCTCGAACGCGATGGGGATTTTCCATCCCTACATTCCACTGAGCGATGTGAAACTGATCGGTGTTGAGGCTTCCGGTCTTGGACTCGAGTCGGGCAGGCATTCCGCGTCGCTTACTGCCGGCCGGTCAGGTGTATTGCATGGTAATCGTACCTATCTGTTGCAGGATGAGAACGGGCAGATTACCGAGACTCACTCGATATCCGCCGGCCTCGACTACCCCGGCGTGGGTCCGGAGCATGCATGGCTCAAGGATTCGGGTCGCGCTGAATACGTCACCATCACCGACGAAGAAGCGCTGCAGGCCTTCCATGATCTGTGTCGATTGGAGGGCATCATCCCGGCGCTTGAGTCCAGTCATGCCCTGGCCTACGCGGCCAAGCTGGCGCCGACTCTGGGCAAAGACAAGATGCTGCTGGTGAATCTTTCAGGTCGTGGCGACAAGGACATGCATACGGTCGCCGAAGCCTCCGGCATCCAGTTCTGACGGCGGATCATCATGTCACGAATCCCTACAACATTCGCAGCGCTGGCGGCGCAAAACCGCAAGGCGCTGATTCCCTTCATCACCGCCGGTGATCCGCATCCCGATTCCAGCCTGCCGCTCATGCGAGCGCTGGTTGCCGGCGGCGCGGACATCATCGAGCTGGGTGTGCCTTTTTCCGATCCGATGGCGGATGGTCCTACCGTCCAGCGCGCTTCCGAACGCGCTTTGGCGCACGGCATGAGTTTGCGTCGCGTACTGGCCTTGGTGGCGGCGTTCCGCAAGGAAAATGTCACCACACCGGTAGTGCTGATGGGCTACGCCAATCCAGTCGAAGCCTATGGTGTCGAAGCGTTTGCAAAAGATGCCAGCGACGCCGGAGTCGATGGCGTCCTGATCGTCGACTACCCACCTGAAGAGTGCCCCGAATTTGCAGCCACGATGAAAAAAGCGGGCATCGATCCGATTTTTCTGTTGGCTCCGACGTCCACCGAACAGCGCTACAGTGAGCTCGCGAACATTGGCAGCGGATACATCTACTATGTTTCCCTGAAGGGCGTGACGGGCTCCGGCAGTCTTGATCTGGATGAAGTCGCGCGGCGAATACCATTGATCCGTGAAAAGGTCGGGATGCCGGTCGGCGTGGGTTTCGGAATCCGTGATGCCGCAACTGCCGCGCGTATCGCCGAGGTGGCAGACGCTGTGGTGATCGGAAGTCGTATCATTGAGGAAATCGAAACCGGTGACGTCGGGCAGGCGCCACAGAGGGTTACGGCATTCCTTGCCGGGATACGTGCAGCAATGGACGGAGGAACATCATGACCACCCACTCCCCATCTCCCTTTCCCTGGACGGGGGCAACGATGGTTCACTGCGCTCCATGCTCATTGGCTATCCCTCCTTGGGACCGCCCGATGGAGGAATCATGAGCTGGTTACAAAAACTGCTGCCGCCCAAAATCAAGCGTGCGGAAGGTGCGCGCAAGTCTATTCCTGAGGGACTTTGGGCGAAGTGTCCAGCCTGTGAGGCAGTGCTCTACAGCACCGACCTGGAGAATAACCAGAACGTTTGTCCGAAGTGCAGCCACCATCTTCGATTGCGTGCCCGTGCGAGACTCGACGCATTGCTTGATCCGGAAGGACGTTTTGAGATTGGTGCCGAAGTGATACCGGTGGATCCGCTCAAGTTCAAGGACAGCAAGCGTTACGTGGATCGACTTGCGGCCGCCCAAGAGGATACGGGCGAAGCCGATGCCATGGTGGTGATGCAGGGCGCGATCAAGACGGTATCTGTGGTTGTTGCGTGTTTCGAGTTCGAGTTTCTTGGTGGCTCAATGGGAGCGGTTGTCGGTGAGCGCTTCGTGCGTGGCGTCAAGGCAGCGATCGAGCAGCGGACTCCCTTTATCTGCATCACCGCTTCGGGCGGTGCGCGTATGCAGGAAGGCTTGTTCTCACTGATGCAGATGGCCAAAACAACGGCTGCCGTGACCCGGCTCGCGCAGCACCAACTTCCTTTCATCACCCTGTTGACCGATCCAACCATGGGCGGGGTTTCGGCCTCCTTTGCGTTTGTCGGCGATGTGGTGATTGCCGAACCGGGCGCCCTGATCGGTTTTGCCGGTCCCAGGGTGATCGAGCAGACGGTACGTGAGACCTTGCCAGTTGGCTTTCAACGTGCCGAGTTTCTGCTCGAAAAAGGCGCGATCGACATGATCGTGGATCGACGTGAGCTGCGGGACAAACTGGCTTCTCTGCTGACTTTATTGCAGCGCGTTCCGGCCGTTTGATGTCTCGTTTGCCCGATCCGGGGCTGGCTGCGTGGCTGACGCAGCTTGAGGCATTGCATCCCAGCGGGAGCGCCGGTATTGAACTGGGTCTGGAACGGGTGGCTGCGGTCAAATCGCGACTGGGCCAAGTCCAAAACTGTCCCGTCATTCTGGTCGGTGGTACCAATGGCAAAGGATCGACCTGTGCAATGCTGGAGCGCATTCTGCTGACTGCCGGCTACCGCGTCGGGCTCTACACTTCACCCCATCTGCTGAACTACAACGAACGCGTAAAAATCAACGCTGTTGCGGCGGACGATGCCACTTTGTGCACAGTGTTTGCTCGAGTCGAACGGGCGCGCGACGGCATCGCACTGACCTATTTCGAGTTCGGTACGCTTGCTGCCTGGGAAGTGTTTGCCGCCTCCAATCTCGATGTCATCATTCTCGAGGTCGGCCTTGGGGGACGCCTTGACGCCACCAACGTATACGAACCGTCATGCGCGGTTGTTACCGGTGTCGATCTCGATCACATGGAGTATCTCGGTCCGCATCGTGAGTCGATCGGCCGGGAAAAGGCTGGCATTTTCCGCTCCGGCGTCCCGGCTATTTGCGGCGACCCCAGGCCGCCAGAGTCGCTGCTCGACCATGCCCGGACAATTGGAGCCGAGCTGCAAGTGCTGGGAAAGGAATTCGGCTATCTGCGCCAGGATCAGCAGTGGCTGTACTGGGGGACTGGTGCAGGCACACCCCGGAAAGGGAGTGTCGCCAAGCGTCTCGGTGGGCTGGCCTTTCCTTCCCTGCGCGGAGAAAAGCAACTGGCCAACGCGGCGTGTGTATTGGCGACACTCGAAGCTGTGCATAGACAGTTGCCGGTTGCGATGAAGGACATACGTCAGGGATTACTGGAAACCGAACTGGCAGGCCGATTCCAGGTTTTGCCGGGGCGCCCGACCATCATTCTTGATGTCGCTCATAATCCGCAGGCCGCGCGAGTGCTGGCCACCAATCTGGGTGATATGGCCTTCCATCCCAGAACCTGGGCAGTGTTCGGCATGCTTGCTGATAAAGATATTGACGGTGTGATCGATGCCTTGGGCGAGCGGGTAACGCATTGGCTGCCATGCACTCTCAATGGTCGCCGTGCTGCCAGCGCCGACTTTTTGGCGGACCTGCTGCAACTCAAGGGACAACAACTGGGCGGGCGATTTGCGACGCCGGAAAAAGCGCTCGCCTACGCGCAAGAGAACGCGAATGAAGATGATAGAATTCTCGCCTTCGGATCCTTCCTCACTGTTGCTGCGGTCTTGCAGATGCTCGGCCGTTCAGCCTAATCAAGATGGCGGAACAAGACACATCGCCTGATGCAGAACTACAGCTGAAGAAGCGCGCTCGTCGACGACTCGTCGGCGCTGGCGCGTTGGCGCTATTTGCCGTCATTGTCCTGCCAATGGTGATGGATCGCCAACCGCGACCGACGGGTCAGGATATCCAGGTCCGCATCCCCAGTCAGGATTCAACCGGGTTTGCGGCCAAGGTTCTGCCGGGCAAACCCGCTACTACGCCAATGCCGGCACCAAAGCCCGCCGTAGCTGCAGATCCCAAAGAAGATCCATCCATAAAACCGGAACCTGCAGTAGCGACGGCAGTTCCCGCGGCAACGCCGGCTGCTCCGAAGGCGTCTTCGATGGACTCGACTCCAGAAACGAAGTCGGGGCCTGTTGAAAAGCCTGCAGTTCGGGCGGATGCCGGGTCGAAACCGAAGAGCGCGAACTCGGAACAGTGGGTGGTTCAACTGGGCGCATACCGGGAGTTGGGCAACGTCAACACATTGCTGGCCAAATTGAAAGGTCTTGGCGTTCCGGCATACACCGAAAAATATGTTTCGCCGCAAGGGCCGCGCACTCGTGTTCGGGCCGGTCCCTTTAATAGCAAGCAGTCCGCAGACAAGGCACGTACAAGAATAAAAATAATCGGCGTTGACGGACCCGTAGCACAAAAATAGGCAATGACTGCCTTTGACTACGCGGTGCTGACGGTTATTGCGGCATCTGTACTGCTGGGTTTGTGGCGTGGAGTAGTGAGTGAGATTCTGGCGCTGGCGGCCTGGGTTGTGGCATTTCTTGTGGCACGTGCCGAGGCCTCGGAAGTTGCGGGTTG
>JAIPCS010000207.1 GCA_021738105.1 Sulfuritalea sp. | reverse complement strand
GGGCTATGGATATGTGGATAGCTCGCCTGACGGCGACCTCCCCACATACCCACAGCCCCGCCAAACGCCAGATCTTTTTTATTTGGATTTCAACGTCAAAACCGATTACTCAGACTCAAACCTCGATTGGAATGGACTACCCATGAGCGTGAATTCTCCGGGTTTTCGGCACGGTTCTGAGCGCATCAAAAAAAACGCAACCCGATTGGGGTTGCGCTTAATCCACACCAGAGGAGGAGGGTGGAGGAGACAGGGGTAAAACACTGGATGAAACTAATACTACGGCTTCAAGCTGTCTTAACTTGAGCAAATTCTCACATAGTTTTTTTCGCAACGCAAGAAATAATTGTGCGCCGCGCCATTAAGGTGGGGATGGAGATGCAGTCAAGATTGGCAAATATATAATTGCATTGATTTTTAACAAAAATATCTATAACGAAAGGCAGTGGTCACTTCTGATTTCAGTTCCGATCTCTTGTTCATCTAGCTGAACTTGGGCAGGGCTTTTGCGCTGCAGCATTGGTCGATTCGGGTCGCGGCTAGAATGCCGATTGTCGTTTCAAGGAGTCAAACGAATGGAATGCACGGTTCGCTGGCATGAAGGAATGAGCTTTGTTGCCGAGACCGGTAGCGGTCATCTGGTTTGCATGGATGGAGCACCGGAAGCAGGTGGGCGCAATCTTGCACCGCGGCCCATGGAGTTGCTGTTGGCGGGTGCAGGTGGCTGCACGGCTTTTGATATTGTGCTGATCCTCAAGCGCGGCCGCCACGAAGTGGCTGGCTGTGAGGTCAAGCTTCAGGCCCAGCGTGCTGACGTTGATCCGAAGGTGTTTACCAGTATCAATATGCACTTCGTCGTCACGGGGAAGAACCTGAAGCCGGAGGTGGTCGAGCGTGCAGTGAAACTGTCGGCGGAGAAGTACTGCTCGGCGTCGATCATGCTCGGCAAGACTGCCGAGATCAGCCACAGTTTCGAGGTGATCGAACTCTAGTCAGGCTAGGTAGGAAAGCCGGGTCATCACTTTCGAGGAAAGCTTCATCGCCAGTTTGACCGGAGTTGGCAGTTCGCGCGCGCCATAGTGGTTGGCGGTTTGCGCATGACGGATTTCGTCTAATTTCATTTGCTCAAGAACTTCCCATGATTTGCGATCCTGGGGCGGCAGCTTGGCTTTATAGCTTTCAAGGTGCCCCTCGACCTGGCGTTCGGTCTCGGCCAGAAAGCCAAGGCTCCAGGCGTCACCCCATTTGCCGGCGAACGCGCCGATCACCAATGAGCCGGCGTACCACACGGGGTTGAGCAGACTCTTGCGGCCACCCAGTTCGGCGATGCGTCTTTCGGTCCAGTTTAGGTGCTCGGTTTCTTCCCAGGCGGCGTGAGCCAACTCGCGTTTGATGGCCGGATCGTTCGAGGTCAGCGCTTGTCCTTGGTACAGTGCCTGAGCACAGATTTCGCCACAATGGTTGACCCGCATCAGCGCAGCAGCATGGCGCTTTTCGCTATCGCTCATCTCGCTTTCCGGCAGGTCTTCGCCGGGCATCGGACGGCGGGTGGGCGCCGGGGCGAAGATTGCGCGCAGCGCTTTGTCGATTTCCGGAATGAGGGCTTCAATCACGCTGGTCTCCGCTGATCAACTGGCATCGGGATGCTTGCCCAGGCGCAGGGCATTGCGCCCTTCTTCCGGCGTTTTGATGGGGGTGCCCATCGGGCAGAACAATTCATGTCGCAATACCGAGTGATGCCGATTGATGGTCTTGTTTTCTATCGGTTTCCAGTCGATTTTCAGTGCGCGCGATTTTCTCCAGGTTCCGTCGCGGTTTCCTGTAGCGTAGATTTTCCACATGCTTTGGTCGCACTGAATACCTTCAAAGCTGATATTGGTGGCCCCCCCCGAGGTTTTCACCACCAGTACGTAACGAACTACGCCGTCGCTGCCGACTGAGAGCGTACTGGCATCGATGAAGAATTTGTTGCTGGCCACGGCACTGACGTAGAACTCGCGCAAGTTTTCCGGGCGCGGAAATTCCGGCAGCGTTGTTTCGATTTCGCGGAATGCTTTATCTTCTTCGTCATCTTGGTAATAGCGCGAAGATGCTCCGCCAATTGAGCTGTCGGTTTGCGCGTTTGCACTCGTCAGCATGAAGGCGAGTAACAGCGCCATCAACGCGTTCATGAATTCTCGTCCAGTTCGTCGTCGGTTTCCCAGCGCGGAACTCGTTCATCGGGGCGCACGAACAGCAAGCGCGCCAACTCCATTAGCGCAGCTTCATAGACGCCGCGCTTGAACTCGATCACGCTGCCCAGCGGTACCCAGTAGCTGTTCCAGCGCCAGGCATCGAACTCCGGGTGATCGCTGGCACGCAGGCTGACATCGGTATCGCGCCCGACCAGCCTCAGCAAATACCATATCTGTTTTTGTCCACGGTAGGTACTGCGCCATTCGCGGCGAATCCAGTTTTTCGGCACTTCATAGCGCAGCCAGTCGCGGGTTCGGCCGATGATCCGCACATGTTCCGGTTTGAGACCGGTCTCCTCTTCGAGTTCGCGCAGCATCGCCTGTTCGGGCGTTTCGCCCTTCTTGATGCCACCCTGCGGAAACTGCCAGGAATGTTCGCGGATACGTTTGCCCCAAAACACCTCGTTGCGACTGTTGACCAGAATGATGCCGACGTTCGGGCGAAAGCCTTCACGATCGAGCATGATGCATATTCCAATGATTAGTTGGCAGCCATTCTTTCACAATCCTGCCTTGCTGGAAAGCCGTAGTATCCGCAGTTGAATTTTCCCGGCCAAAGGTAAAATGTGCCTTTTCCGCCTTTCGCCTACTGCCATGCGCGCCAGCCAGTTTTTCGTCTCCACCCTCAAGGAAGCCCCCTCCGATGCAGAAATCGTCAGCCACAAGCTGATGCTGCGCGCCGGCCTGATCCGTCGTCTCGCCGGCGGCATCTACACCTGGATGCCGATGGGCCTGCGGATTCTGCGCAAGGTCGAAAATATCGTGCGCGAGGAAATGAATCGTGCTGGAGCTATTGAAATGCTTATGCCGGCGGTGCAACCCTTTGAATTATGGGAAGAATCCGGGCGTGGCCCAAAGTACGGTCCGGAACTGTTGCGCTTCAAGGATCGCCATCAGCGCGAATTCGTGATCGGCCCGACGCACGAAGAAGTGATTACCGACGTGGTGCGCCGTGACATCCGCAGCTATCGGCAATTGCCCCGCCATTTCTACCAGATCCAGACCAAGTTCCGCGACGAAATCCGGCCCCGTTTCGGCGTCATGCGCGGGCGCGAATTCCTGATGAAGGACGGCTATTCCTTTCACAGTTCCTATGCCGATCTGGAACGCGAATACCGCAATATGTACGACACCTACACCCGCATCTTCACCCGCCTGGGCTTGAAGTTCCGCGCCGTGGCGGCGGACACCGGAGCGATAGGCGGCACCGGTTCGCACGAGTTTCATGTGCTGGCCGACTCGGGTGAGGACGCGATTGCCTTCTGTCCGGACTCGGACTATGCGGCGAACGTGGAATTGGCAGAGGCGGTATCGCCCCGGAAAGTCGGCGATGGTGATACGGCGACACACGCGGCAACCATGGAGAAAAAAGCCACGCCGGGCAAGACCAAATGCGAGGATGTGGCCGCTTTCCTCGGCCTGCCGCTGACGCAGACCGTCAAGGCCATCGCCGTCATGGCCGAGCAGGACGGCACCAGCGAATTCATCCTGTTGCTGTTACGCGGCGATCATGATCTGAACGAGATCAAGACACAGAAAGTGGTGGGCGAGTTTCGTTTCGCGCGCGACGAAGAGATTGTTGCCGCGCTTGGCTGCAAGCCTGGCTACATCGGCGCGGTCGGCTTCTCGGGAAAAGTCGTCGCCGATAGAAGTGTTGCCGTCATGAGCGATCAGGTATGCGGCGCCAACGAAGAGGGTTTTCACCTTACCGGCGTCAATTTCGGTCGTGACCTGCCGCTGCCCGAAACTGTGGCCGATATCCGCAACGTGGTGCCCGGCGATCCATCGCCCGACGGCAAGGGTACGCTTGAACTGTGCCGTGGCATCGAGGTCGGTCACATTTTTCAGTTGCGTACCAAATATGCAGAAGCGCTGAAATGCACCTTCCTCGATGAACAGGGCAAGGATCAGGTTATGGAAATGGGTTGCTACGGCATTGGCGTGTCGCGCATCGTCGGCGCCGCCATCGAGCAGGGCCATGATGAGCGCGGCATTGTTTTCCCGACCAGCATCGCGCCCTTTGCCGTTGTCGTCGTGCCGATGAACTACGCCAAGTCCGAGACTGTTCGCGCGGCGGCCGACGCGTTTCTTGCCGAACTGCTTGCTGCAGGCATTGATGCCATTCTCGATGATCGCGACGAGCGTCCCGGTTCCATGTTTGCCGATTGGGAACTGATCGGCATACCGCATCGCGTCGTGGTCGGCGAGCGCGGCCTCAAGGAAGGCAAGCTTGAGTACAAAGGACGCAACGATGCCGAAGCCAGCATGATCGCGACAAATGAAATGGCTGCTTATCTGAAAGCGAAGTTTTAGTGAAGTTGTGCGGCTGATTCGCTATCTGGCGCTGGGTCTTGCGGTAGCATTGCTGCCCACGCAGGTTCAGGCCGGAGCCCAGCAGTACGAGCCGCTGGCCGACAGCGTGCGCGGCGGCTTGCATGCGGCAATTGCCGATCGCGCCTCGCCCGAGCCGCAGTTTCCATCGGTCCAGGAAAAGATCAATTGGCTGACAGAAATGTCGGCGCGCTTGTCACGTCGCATGCCGGATCGTGAATCCCGGCTGGATTTTCTCAAGACCGTGTACTACGAAGCCAAGCGCGCCGGACTCGACCCGCAAATGGTGCTCGGCCTGATCCAGGTCGAAAGCGGCTTCAAGAAATACGCCGTTTCATCGGCCGGAGCGCGCGGCTATATGCAGATCATGCCCTTCTGGGTGGGTCTGATCGGCGACAAGAAAAGCAATTTGTTTCACATGCGCACCAATCTGCGATTTGGCTGCACCATTCTGCGCCACTATCTCGACATCGAGAAAGGCGACCTCTACCGCGCGCTCGGCCGCTACAACGGCAGCTTGGGAAAGCCTGAGTATCCGAATCTGGTGCGGCGCGCATGGGAGAAACATTGGGGGTGGGGGCCGAGGGTGGTCGGGCCACGATAGGGTTGTGGTAGGTTGGGCACCGTGTCGCCATCCGCTACGGCGAGGAGAGCGTCTTCTGCTCGACCGCCTTGTAGCGCAGTTGCTTCATCAGCGCCGACTTTTCGAGCTCCGTCATTCCGGCGAAGGCCGGAATCCAGCACGTTGTCGATTCCCTCGCCGTATCACCATCGCCGACTTTTATGGCCGTGCCCTTGACTCACATGCCGGGACTCGCCTCGGCGGGCGAGATACTTTCTTGCTGCGCGGCAAGAAAGTACCCAAAGAAACGCGCCCTGTACGAGTCAAGTACATCGGTAACAAATCGGTTCAAGGACATGGGTTACATTTTCAGGGTGAGGTAGTCGTTTCGCTGCCCCTTGGTATCACGTTCATCGAATCCGCCGATGCGAACTGGACCGAAATAGACAT
>JAIPCS010000206.1 GCA_021738105.1 Sulfuritalea sp. | reverse complement strand
CCGCTTGGTTTCTGGTTCGCGCAACAAGGATCGATGTACATCTTCATCGCACTGATTTTCTGGTACGGCAAGGCGATGGGTACGATCGACCGCGAATTTGACGTTCACGAAGAATAAGGGGCCCTTACATGGATCTGCAAACTACGATTTACCTATTTGTCGGTGCGAGCTTCGCGCTCTACATCGGCATCGCCATTTGGGCGCGTGCCGGCTCCACCAGCGAGTTCTACGCTGCGGGCGGTCAAGTCCCTCCGGTACTGAACGGTATGGCGACCGCTGCGGACTGGATGTCAGCCGCGTCTTTCATCTCGATGGCCGGCCTGATTTCAAATATGGGTTACGGCGGCGGCCTGTTCCTGATGGGCTGGACCGGCGGATACGTGTTGCTGGCGATGCTGTTGGCCCCCTATTTGCGCAAGTTTGGCAAATTCACGGTGCCCCAGTTCATCGGTGATCGCTTCTATTCGAAGTCGGCCTCAACCGTCGCTGTGCTTTGCCTGTTGGTCGCATCGCTGACCTACATTATTGGTCAGATGACGGGTGTCGGCGTGGCCTTCTCGCGCTTCCTCGGCGTCTCAAAGGAAGTCGGCATTTATGTTGGTATGGGCATCGTGTTTGCCTATGCGGTGTTCGGCGGCATGAAGGGCATCACCTACACCCAGGTGGCCCAGTACTGCGTGCTGATCATGGCCTACGTCATTCCGGCGATCTTCATTTCGATGCACATCACCGGCAACCCGATCCCGCAACTGGGTCTGGGCTCCAATCTTGTCGGCCAGGATATTTCCCTGCTAGCCAAGTTGGATACCGTGGTGACAGAACTGGGCTTTGGCAAATACACCACCAGCCTGCCTGGCAGCACACTGAACATGTTTGTGTACACCATGTCGTTGATGATCGGTACCGCCGGTCTGCCTCACGTCATTATGCGATTCTTCACCGTTCCATCGGTTGCTGCAGCACGTAGCTCCGCCGGCTGGGCGCTGGTGTTTATCGCCATTCTGTACACGACGGCACCTGCTGTTGCTGCGATGGCCAAGTTCAACCTGATTGGTACGGTTAACACGGGGGCATTAACTGCCGAGAAGAGCATTTATGCACCTGATGCCGCTCTCGAGTATGCGAAGCGTCCTGACTGGATGAATCGCTGGGAAAAAACGGGCCTGCTGAAGTTTACCGACAAGAACGGCGATGGTCGCATCAACTACTACAACGACAAGTCCAAGGATCCGGCATTCCAGGCCAAGGCCGAACAGGCCGGCTGGAAAGGCAACGAGTTGACGGTTAACGCCGACATCATCGTGCTGGCCAACCCTGAAATTGCGTTGTTACCCAACTGGGTGATCGCACTGGTCGCTGCTGGTGGTCTTGCCGCTGCGTTGTCCACAGCTGCCGGCTTGTTGATGGCTATCTCGTCCGCTATTTCGCATGATTTGGTGAAGAACGTTTTTGCACCGGACATCAGCGAAAAGGGTGAGTTGATGACCGGCAAGATCGCTATGGCGGCTTCGATTGTGGTTGCTGGCTATCTGGGCTTGAATCCGCCAGGGTTTGCGGCTGGAACTGTGGCTCTGGCCTTCGGTATTGCCGCCAGTTCGTTGTTCCCGGCAATCATGATGGGTATCTTCTCCAAGAAGATGAACAAGGAAGGCGCCATGGCCGGCATGCTGTCGGGCCTCTTCGTTACCCTGTTCTACGTGTTCGCACACAAGGGTCTGTTCTTCATCAAGGGTACGGGCTATCTTGATCTGATCGGCGGCCCCAACAGCTTCTTCGGCATTACGCCGGAAGCCTTCGGTGCCATCGGTGCTCTGGTTAACTTTGCCGTGGCGTTTGCTGTGGATAAGGTTACCAAAGAGCCGCCCGAGCACATCCAGGCCATGGTTGAAGCCGTGCGCGTTCCGCGCGGTGCCAAGGCAGTCGATGGCGCCCACTAAGCTGCACTGAGGGGGCTCTCGCCTCCCCTGGTTGCCGCGCGAGGATTTCTCGACGGCAGCCAGCTTTACCGGCCTCGCTGGACACTCCGGCGGGGCCGTTTCGTTTCCGGGCGGGCTACACTGGCTCCAACCTGGATGCACAGAGAGGATTGCAGATGGTTTTTGATATTAATGTTGCCATTAGCTGGATCTTGTTTCTGGCTCTTTTCCCGATCACGTTTTTCTGGAT
This sequence comes from Sulfuritalea sp., assembly GCA_021738105.1. Next base: position 3,441 of record JAIPCS010000206.1, on the reverse strand, counting down.
GCGGCGCGCCTGGCGAATAGTTTTTAAGCGAGACTTTTCAGAGGTTGCGCTCAGAAAAGGTGAACCTCCCGAGAACCCAAAAAAATTTGCGCCCTATGCTGCGGCGATCAATCTTGTTGGCGGCGCGATTATTGTCGGAGTGATCATCGGGATTGTTTCCGGTGAAATGGAATATCAAACCTGGTCGGCAATCGCAGGTTCGACCATCTGGATGAAGTTCATATTCGATTTCATTTTGAGCCGGCATGCCCATCCCATCGTTCCGGCCAAGAAAAAGCCCGGCACAGAGTCGGGCTCGAAATCTAAGTAAAGCGGCTACCTCAGAGCTGGTAGTTCATTTTGATGCGCTGTTGCAGCTTTTTCGCCTGGCGAAAGGCTTCCTTGAGAATGCGTCGGTCGAGCTGATTCAGACTACCGATAAAAATGCGGTTGTCGCCGGGCCGACCTTGCCCCGTTTCCAGATGCTGATGGCGCAAACGCAGCAACTGGATAAAATTGAAAGCGTCGATCAAGGCTTCGACTTCATCCCCGGCCCCGCCTTTTTGCCGTGCGGTACGACGCAGGCGCGTTACGGTTGAAGCGGCTTCGATACCATTCGCCAATGCCAGCACCCGGGCTGAATCCACAAACAGTCGCGCGCCGGATTTTTTCAGATCAATAAAAGCCCTTCCCTGCTCATCGGTTTCGACGACAAAATCGCGGATCATTCCCAGCGGCGGCGTCGCGGTCATCGCATTGGCTGCCAGCATGTGTTGAAATGCCGTGTCCGGGATGCTCAGCTTGAACAGGTGCTCATGCATTCTTTGCGCCAGCTCACGCGCCCCATGAATTGCCCGAAAATCGAAAAAAATGGTGGCGTTGAGCAAAGCTTTTGGTTTCGGGCTGTTGATCCAGCCCGAAAATCGGGCTTTCCATTCGTCCAGCGTCAGACACCATTGCGGATTGCTCGCCATGATGTTGCCCTTGCATAGCGGGAAGCCGCAGCGGTCAAGGTCGGCATTGACGTCGCTGGCAAAACTCAACAGACGTTTACGGACCTCCTCGATTTTTTGGGCTGCCGGTTTAACGAAGACGATGCCGTTGTCCTGATCGGTTGACAGGGTTTGTTCTTCGCGTCCTTCCGAACCGAAGGCGAGCCAGCTCCATTCGATATCGTCCAGCGTATGCCGTTTAAGGTTGAGGTCGAGCACTCGTCCGGTGACGGCGTCATTCAAAGCTGAGATGAACTGGGTCAACTGCTCCGCGCCCACACCCTGCGCCAGCATATTGAACGCTGATCGCTGCACGTCAACCAATGCGAGTTTCAAAGCGTCGACATTTTCCGCCGAGTCGATGGTCCGCCTGACCTGTCCCACATTCACTCTCTGCAGTGCGAACAAGTCGCGCTCCGAAATGACGCCGGAAAGCCGCCCGCCTTCTCCGACCACTACGAGATGGCGGATACCATGTGATGCCATTGCGAACATGGCGTCGTAGGCACTGGCGGTTTCAGGCAGCGTTTCCGGATGATTAGACATGACGTCGATGATTGGCATATTCAACGGAACGCGTCCCAACACAATTCGATTCAGGACATCCGATTGGGTCATGAGGCCAATCGGCGCTTCACGGTCGTCAACGATAATGATGGAGCCAACCTTGTGCTCACCCATGATTTCAACCGCGCGCTGAATGCTTGCGGTGGATGCGACGGAAATCGGCGGGCGCTTTATCAGGGCGTGCAATGGTGTGTGAAGTGACTGTTGTTCACTGGCCTGTTGCGACAGGTAGGCTTGCAGCTGCTGCCTGGACTGGCTGACCAGGGTCGCCAGATAGTCGCCGCAATAGCGACTGAATTCCTGACTGATAGTCATCAGCTTGTGAAAGCTTGTTGCTGGAAGCTGGTAGGCCTCGAGTTCCGTGGCTGCCGTATAGACGTTTGTCGACGCGCGGGATCCGGACAAGGCACCGATGGGAAAACACTCACCGACCGAAAGAGACAAGCGGGTTTCGCCGGCGGCACCCATCTCTGATGCTTGAACTCTGCCGTGGGTAATGATGAACATCATGGGTGGCTCGCCCTGTTCGGGCGAAATCAGCACGGTATCGGCGGAAAACCTGACCAAGGTGAGTTGTTGGTCGAGAAAGTCCCTGGCTGCGGGCTCGAAACGATCAAAGGGCGGATAGTGGCTGAGGACTGTGGAAGGCAGCGGTGTGTTCATTACCGGATGGGCAAACTCATTGGACAGAACCGCATTTTAATTGACAGGGATCGCACTGCATCAATTTCGCCTGCCGGTGCATCGAGCCCCAAAGGCATGGCTCGTGAGTCAGGAGCATTGCAGAAGATAGGTTTCGCAGTAGACAACCCGTAGATAGGCCAGACCGATCCAGAGCCAGAACAGAAGAAAGAAGGCAGCAAAGGGCAGATGCCGGTCAAGTATCTGGGGAGGTGAAATTTGGCGAACTGCCTTCAGTATCGGAGCGGTAAGCATTCCAAAGAATTTGTAAACGGAATTGTCATGTCGGCGACGTCCCGCAAGCAAGGCCAGCAGCCCTCGACCCAGCAGGAACCATAGAGCGACCTCGACCAAGGCCCGCAACGTGGAAAGAACGAGCAGTTCGGGGTGGCTCATGGTATGTTTCTTTTCTCCTTGCCGCTTGGCCGATTTGATGAATTTTGAACACTGGTGGCATTATGCCCGCGGATGGCTGCTGCACTTTTTCGGTCGGGATGATCGAGCATTCGAGGCCTATCTCAGGGCGTTTTATCTGGATCCGCAGGATGCGCATTCAGCGCGGCATCTGGCGGCGATTGCCGCACATCGAAGCCAGTTCGACGTAGCTGCAACCTGGTTTGAGGCGGCGCTTGAGCTGAGCCCGGACGATGGCTCCAGCTGGTTCAATCTTGGTTTTGTCCGAGAACGTGCGGATCAGCCGGAGGCAGCGATCAAGGCGTTCAACGAGGCCGTACGACTGGTGCCATGTCAGGACCGCGCCTGGCATGGCATGGGGCTCGCACACGCCCGGTTGGGTCAGCACACAGAGGCTGCTGCCGCGCTGGAAAAGGCCGTGGCGTTGCAAGCCATGAACGGGGAGAGCTTTTATCAGTTGGGTATGGCGTATCACTACTCGAATCGTCCCGAAGATGTGGCGCGGATTGTCAGGCGTCTGGTCGAGTTTGAGCCCAAGCGCGCCAAAAAGCTGGTGAGCGATGCGGCACGCGCAGACCTGATGGAGTTGATTCCCGAACTTCCGTTCTGAGGAACAACAGGCTGTCGTGGCAAAAAGTCGGCGCTGGTGAAACGGTGAAATACCAAGTGTTCAGGGTCCGGAGCTGTGCGTGTCGGGGACTCTGCGTCGGGGACGGGTGCTCTACATGCCCGGGATTCCCCTTCGGCGGCGGGCAAAAAAAAACAGTGCGGGGGTGCCCCCGAACCGGGGAAATGGGGGGGGGATTCT
>JAIPCS010000205.1 GCA_021738105.1 Sulfuritalea sp. | reverse complement strand
TGACAGGCCGTCGGAGGCGGGAATGCGCAGCGTGTCGCCATAGGTACACAGAATCACGCCATGCTCGAGCGCAAGATTGATCGCCATGTCCACGCGGCCGATGGGCAGCACGCACACCGGGCAGCCCGGGCCATGCACCATCCGCACCGCGGGCGGCAGCAGGTCGGAGAGGCCGTAGCGCGAGATGGCATGGGTATGGCCGCCGCAAAATTCCATGAAGCTGTAACTGCGCCCCGGTTGTACCTCCGCGGCAATGCTCAATGCGAGATTCTTCGCCAGTTCGCCATCCCGGAATTCGTCGATGTATTTCACTGCGCCGCTGAATCCGCTGCATTCAACTCGGCGAACAGCGCCAGGGTTTTTTCGGCTTCTTCGGGATCGAGTTTGGTCAGGGCATAGCCGACATGCAGTATCACGTAATCGCCAACACTCACATCGCTCAGCAGCGCCAGTGAAATCTCCTTGCGGACTCCGCCGAGATCGACAATGGCCGTATCACCGGCGCCGAGTTCTACCACCTTGACCGGAATGGCGAGGCACATGGTTCAGGCTTCCAGAATGTGGGCGGCGACCCAGGCCTGCCCGAGCGAAATCGCCGTATCGCCGGGCAGCAAACGGTCGGGAAGCACGAGTTGCAATCCGGCGGCAGGCACCCGCTCCTGCATGCCGGTGCGCAGCAGCTTGTTGAAAAAACAGCCACCCCCACAGGCCAGGCGCTCGATCCCGTTCGCCTCCGCGGCCCGCATCACCCACTGCATCAACGCGGCCACCAGGGTCGCATGAAACAGTGCGGCGCCGTAGGCGGTATCCGGCTCCCCGGCCAAAGCCTCGAACAGCGGCAGCAGATCGAGCTCACCGTTGGCACCGATGTGCCAGCCCGCATCCAGCGGTACCGGCCAGCCATGGGTGTCGATGAAGGCGGTGGCCTGTTGCTCAAGCGCGATGGCCGCCTGCGCCTCGAACTCCATTTGCGGACAAATACCCAGCAGCCCCGCCGCCGTATCAAAAGCCCGGCCCATGCTCGAAGTGCGCGGGCTGTTCAAACCCTTGGCGAGCATGGCCGCGATCGTCGCGGCGCCCGGCTGCCCGGAAAAACGCTGCGCGATTTCGTCGCCGCGCCCCAGATCAAACAATGCCGCCGCCGCCATGCGCCAGGGATCGCGCGCGGCACGATCGCCCCCGGGCAGCGCCAGCGGACGCAGATGGCCCAAGCGCTCGAAGTGCGCGTCATTCACCAGGAGCAGTTCGCCACCCCAGGCCTTGCCATCGGTGCCGAGGCCCACGCCGTCCAGCGCCAAACCCAGAACCGGGCCGCGAATCCCGTGTTCCGCGGCGACCGCAGCGATGTGGGCATGGTGGTGCTGGACACCGATGGACTCGATATCCAGTTCCGCCGCCAATTGCGCGGCGAAGCGGGTCGAATGCAGATCGGGATGCAGATCGTGGGCAATCGCCCGCGAACCGCTCCCCTCCAGCGTGAGTATCTGCAGCAGTTCCCGGGCGGTGGCCTCGTGAGCCAGACAGGCTTCGGCCTGAAACAGGTCGCCCACCGTATGCGAGACCCAGGCCTGCGTGCCCCGCGTCAGGCACACCGTATTCTTGAACCATGCACCCATGGCCAGCAAGGGCGGCGTTGCCTGCACCAATTCGATTCGATGTTCGACAAGGTCCGGCACTTTGCGCGTATCACTCGTCATGACGTCACGAACTCTCAGACACTTTTGGCGGCCAACTGACGTTCGAGCTCGGCCACGCGCTGCTTCAGGCCGTCGACCGTCGCCTGCTTCCGTGCACACGCCTGCGCTGCACCGCTGTCAATCCAGTCCAGCCAGTCCTCCATGCCCTGCCCGGTGGTGGCCGACAGTTCAATCACCTTGATGCCCGGGTTGACCCGGCGCGCAAATTCGATGGCCTTGGCCACGTCGAAATTCAGATGCGGCAGCAGATCGCATTTGTTCATCAGCATCAGATCCGCGGCGCGGAACATGTCGGGGTACTTAATCGGTTTGTCTTCCCCCTCGGTGACGGAAAGGATCACCACCTTGTGCGCTTCGCCGAGATCGAATGCGGCCGGGCACACCAGGTTGCCGACGTTTTCGATCATCAGCAGCGAGTCTTCGGCAAGCGACAGCTTTTCCATGGCGTGGCCCACCATGTGCGCATCGAGATGGCAGCCCTTGCCGGTATTGATCTGCACCGCCTGCGCGCCGGTGGCGCGAATGCGTTCGGCATCCTGGCTGGTCTGCTGGTCGCCCTCGATCACCGTTACCTGGCGCCGTCCCGCGAGCATGTCGATGGTCTTGACCAGCAGCGTGGTCTTGCCTGACCCCGGACTGGATACCAGGTTCAGCGCAAAAATGCCGCGCTCCGCCAGGCGCTGGCGATTCTGATCGGCATAGGCGTTGTTCTTGGACAGGATGTCCTGCTCGATCTGCACCATGCGCGTGTTGCTGATGCCCGGCGCGTGTGAATGGGCCGGTGCGTAGCGATGGCCTGACACATGCGTGTGCAAATGCTCGTGCGCCTCGCCCGCGGCGTGATCGTGACCATGACTGTGACGCGTACCATCGGCATGCACGTGATCGTGATCGTGATGGGCGTTGTCGCCATCGATTTTCACTTCATCGGAACCGCAACCGCAGGTGGTGCACATAGTTTTCCTCCTAAACCGGCCAAGCCGGAACCCAACAGGGAAGGCTTCGACAAATGTTCTTGCCGCCTGGCCGGAACGGCGAATGGAAGGTCCTCCACCCCCATCCCCGCCCCTGGGCGGGGCTACGGGTCAGGTCGCTTCGCTCGAAATTCTTTGCAGGGTTCGTCATGACTTGGCCGCCTGTTAACTAAGCTACTTCGAGTTCCTTGACCCGCCTTTCCGTGCCGCCGGTCACCTGCATCTGATACCCGCCGCATTTGGGGCACTCGCCAAACACCTCGGTCATCGGCACTGTCAGCGAACAGGCCATGCACCAGCCGGTGCCCGGCAGCGAGATGATCTCCAGGCGCGCGCCGTCGGCAATACTGTCACGCGTGACGGCATCGAAGCAGAACTTCATGGCGTCAACCTCGACGCCGGAAAGCTGGCCGATTTCCAGCCAGACTGCAGTGACCTTTGAGAACTCCTGCTGACGCGCCGCGTCTTCGACCAGTTGCAGTACTCCCTCGGCGAGCGCCATTTCGTGCATTGGTTACAGTCCGCTGCGTACCTGGTCGGCAAAGCGCTGGTCACGGGTAGTGATATGACCACGGACAAACGCGAGCACGTCGGCGGTCGTGTCGGCCGCCAGCGAAGACGGGTCTTCGGCATGTTTGGCGGCAATCCCGCGCAGCACCTCCAGCATGTGAGTGTGATCCTCGACGTGATCTTCATAGTCGTCGTAGCTTTTCATGCGCATGAGCAATTCTTCGGACGCGAAGTGCGCCTCGCTGTAGGCCACCAGTTCGTCGAGAATCTCGGCGATCGATGCGGGATCGCTCTCGCCCTGTACCGAATCACACAGAATTCGCAAAAGACCGAGTTGCACCTGATGTTCGGATTCGGTATCGGCATTGGCTGCGGCATTGAATTCGGAAATCGCGGACATGTTCAATCTCTTCCTGTCATCGGATTCATCGGAGACCTGCAGATTACCGCAAAGCGAGAAAGCGGCGGCGCGATTGCGAGGGTTCGCCGGTCGTTTTTTTCACCGGCGACTCGACTGGAGGCGTCTGCACCGGCGCAAGCAGGGCAACCATCGACGCGCGGGCCGTCTGGACGGCCTCGGCCTGGCTTGCGAAACGCTCCATCGGCGAAAACAGGGAGCAGCTCTGGTACTCGCCAAGCTCCGCTTCCTCGCCGCCGAGAAACGCGAAATCACCGGCCGGAAAGCGGACAAAGCGGCGCTGGTTTTCGCCCGTCGATACCCAGTTTTCGCGGCTTCGGGGAATCAGCAGCACACTCATGCACCAGGGGGTGACCACAATCCCCAGCCAGTGCCCCTGCCAGCGCTGGAAATCAACCGCCTCCACGGACAGCACCGGATTGAGAATCGGAACGTCGACCATCTGCTCCTGCTGGATGCGAAAGAACGCCTCCTCCACCGCGTCGGCAGGATTGTCGTTCTCGAAGCGCAGCATCATGCTGCTTCGGCAGCGCCCCACTCCCTTGCGTCGCCTCCCTGTTCCATCAATTCCCGCATCAGGTTCAACGCTGCTTCGGCACGCTCCGGCTCAACCCGCTCGAAGGCGAATCCGCCAACCTGGATCAACACATAGTCGCCGACTGCAAGTTCCTCGTCCATCAGCAGCAGACTGACTTCGCGCAACTGGCCGAAGCACTCGGTCAGCGCCGTGCCTTCGTTCAATTCGAGAATCCGGGAAGGCGCGGCAAGACACATCTCAGCTGAGCTCCTCGGTCAGCGCGTCGAGCCGGTAACCGCGCGCCTCAAGCTCGGCCGCCGCCATGGCCGCCAGCACGGGAACTTTTTCCGCCACCGTCGGCGTCATTACCATGCCCAGCTCCAGCGATATCAGCTCGACGCCGAGCACGACGATTTCCTTCGGCAAGGTGTCGAGCAGTTCAAGGCTGGCCAATACATCGGGCAGGCCGATCTGATGCGGCGACAATTTGTTGCGGAAAAACACCGGAATCTCGTCGCCGGCGATCTTCACCACCGTACCCGGCGCCGCACCGGTCTTGACCACATCGAGCACGATCAGAAAATCCAGATCGGACAACTCTTCGATCATTTCCATGCCCGAGGTGCCGCCATCGATGGCCATCACGTTGTCCGGCAGTTTCCAGCCGCGTTCCAGCGCCTCAACCGCACGCACACCCGCCGCTTCATCGGTGAGTATGGTGTTGCCGATACCGAGAACCACGGCGCGCATGACGGGCTTCCCGCTCAAACCGCCTTGACCGTAATCGCCGTGTCACTTTCCTTGTCCGTCAGATGGATTGCACAAGCGATGCAGGGGTCAAAGGAATGGATGGTGCGCAACACTTCCAGCGGCAGTTCGGCATCCGCGATCGGGGTGTCGAGCAAGGACGCCTCGTACGGCCCCGGCTCATCCTTGTCGTTGCGCGGGCAGGCATTCCAGGTCGAAGGCACGACGCACTGGTAGTTCTTGATCTTGCCCTTCTCGATCACCACCCAGTGCGACAGCGCACCACGCGGCGCCTCATGGAAACCGACGCCCATCACCTCTTCCTGCGGGAACACCGGGGCGTTGAAGGTGGTCATGTCGCCCTTGGCCATGTTGCCGAGCAACAGGCCCCACTGATCGGCCAGCATATCGACATTGACGCAGCAGGAAATGGCGCGTGCGGCATGACGGCCAATGGTCGAATGCATGGCATCGAGCCCGACCTTGGTGCCGGCCAGTGCGGACACCGTATCCAGCGCCGCGGTGGCGTACTTGGTAGTGGGTTCGTGACCGGCGGCCAGACCATTGACCACGCGGGCCAGCGGGCCCACCTGCGCCACCTTGCCGTAGAAAGTCGGCGACTTGAGCCAGGAATATTTGGCGTCGTCCTTGAAGTCGGTGTAATTCGGCACGGTCTGTCCCTGGTAGGGATGCAGCGGTCCGCTCTTGTCGTAGTCGTACCACGAGTGCTTGACCGATTCCTCGACACCCTTGATC
>JAIPCS010000204.1 GCA_021738105.1 Sulfuritalea sp. | reverse complement strand
TGGAAATGAAGGAAAAGAAAGCCCGCGTAGAAGATGCGCTGCATGCTACCCGCGCCGCGGTTGAAGAAGGCATCGTGGCTGGCGGCGGCGTGGCTTTGCTGCGTGCCCGCGCGACCATCAAGCTGAAAGGCGACAACCATGAACAGGAAGCCGGCATCAAGATCGTGATGCGCGCCCTGGAGCAACCGTTGCGCGAAATCGCAGCGAACGCGGGTGACGAGCCTTCTGTAGTAATCAACAAAGTGCTGGAAGGCAAGGGCAACTACGGCTACAACGCGGCCACCGGCGAGTACGGTGACATGGTGGCCATGGGTGTTCTGGATCCGACCAAGGTCACCCGCACGGCGCTGCAAAATGCCGCATCGGTGGCCGGCCTGATGTTGACCACCGATTGCATGGTGGCTGAACAGGCTGACGACAAACCTGCCGGCGGCATGGGTGGTATGGGCGGTATGGAAGGTATGGGCGGCATGGGTGGTATGGGCGGCATGGGTATGTAATTGTTCGACTACGTCGAACAATTACCCAGTTGAAGGAACAGGAGGAAACCCAGGTTTCCTCCTGTTGCCCATCTTCCTTCTTGCTGGATGTCGCTTCACGAAACCCCCGGTCCTGGAAACAGGGCCGGGGGTTTTGCTTTTGGAAGCAATTGCCCGCCGCAGCATCGGACACGCTATCATTTCGGCAGACTTCGCATCACAAAGAGGATATCCATGGGTGGCGATGACATCAGTAGCACTACCAAGTTGGGCGAACCGCACGCGATTTTGACCGCTGAATCGGCTGATCTGTAAGCGTGAAGCAGCCATGAGAGTACTGCTCGCTGAAGATGATCGCCTGATCTCCCAGGCGCTGATTACCGCTTTGCGCAAATCCGGCTATGCCGTCGATCACGCCAGCAACGGTAGCGAAGCGGACACCGTCCTGCTCTGCCAGCAATACGACCTGTTGATACTCGATCTCGGTTTGCCACGCCTGTCAGGTATCGAGGTCTTGAAACGCCTGCGCGGACGCAAAAGCACCATGCCGGTTCTGGTGCTGACCGCCCAGGATGGTATCGAAGACCGGGTGCGCGGGCTTGACGCCGGCGCCGATGACTATCTGACCAAGCCGTTTGCGCTGCCGGAACTGTTTGCCCGGATACGCGCGCTGACGCGGCGCGGGACTGGCAACCCGACGCGAATCGAAGTCGGCACCCTGTCCTATGACCAATCCGAGCGTCTGGCACGTCTCAATGGCGAGATAGTCGAACTGTCGGCACGCGAACTGGCGTTGCTGGAAATATTGCTGCTACGTGCCGGACGCCTGGTCGCCAAAGATCAACTGGTCGATCAGTTGTGCAGCTGGGGCGAGGAAGTCAGCAACAACGCGATCGAAGTTTATATCCATCGGCTGCGCAAGAAACTCGAACCGGGTGGCGCCCGCATCACCACGGTACGGGGTCTTGGCTACTTCCTGGAGAAGCAGCCTGATTCGTCAGATGACAAAAACTGAATCCGTCGTACGCAGCGGATTTGCAAAGCTGCGACGGGGAATTCCTGGCACTCAAAGTGCTGACCCGCCCGTGGCCCAGACCACCGCGGGTGGCCGAAGCAACAACCCGTTCGCCAGCTATGAGTATCCAAACTCGCTGTTCGGCGAAATCCTTGACTGGATGCTGGCGCCGCTGCTGTTGCTGTGGCCCATTTCGATTGCGGCCACCAATCACGTGGCCAGTTTTATTGCCAATCAGCCTTACGATCAGGCGCTGGCCGACAACGTCAACGCCATCGCGCGCCTGGTGAAAATTGAGGACGGTCACGTCATCGTAAACCTGCCGGCTTCGGCACGCACCGTGTTGCATGCTGGTGATATCGATTCGATCTACTATCACGTGGTCGGGCCCAACAGCAAGATCATTCATGGCGACAGGGAGATTCCCTGGCCGACCCTGCCCGACACCATTGAAGGGCGAAAGATACTGTACCGCGACGATCGCATCGAAGCAGAAAACGTGCGCATCGCGTATACCTTCATCCCCGTCAAGGATGGCAAACCACCGCTGGTGATACAAGTGGCGGAAACCTTGCGCAAAAGACAGGACCTGGCCTCCCGAATCATCTCCGGAGTGCTGCTGCCGCAATTTGCCATCATCCCGCTGGCGGTCATTCTGGTCTATCTCGGTCTGACACGCGGCATTGCCCCCCTGCACCGCCTGCGAGAGCGCATTCGCCGACGGCGGCCTACCGACCTGTCGCCGATACCGGTCCTGCGGGTACCCGATGAAGTGCGGCCCCTTGTCGTCGCCTTCAACGAAATGATGGGGCGTCTGGAAGAAAATCTGCAGGCACAGCAACGATTTATCGCCCAGGCCGCGCACCAGATGCGCACCCCTTTGACCGGATTGAAAACACAAACGGAACTCGCCCTTTCGGAAACCGACCCGGAGCAGATGCGGCATTCGCTGCAACTGATTGCCGAAAGCACGGACCGCACCGTGCATATGATCAATCAACTTCTGATTCTGGCCCGTGCCGAAGCCAGCCACGAGAAGCTGCATCAAGTGGTTGAGCTGGATATTTCGGCGCTGGCGCGCGAGATCGCTGAAGAATGGGTGGTGCGCGCGCTGGCCAAACAGATTGACCTTGGTTTTGAGAGCAGCGGGCCTTTCATGATTGAGGGTGTGCCCTTGCTGCTGCGTGAACTACTGGCCAATCTGGTGGACAACGCAATCAAATACACCGCGCCCGGCGGCTGCGTCACGCTGCGGGTGCGCGCCACGGATCACGCGGAGATTGAGGTCGACGACGACGGTATCGGCATCCCGACGGACGAACGTGGCAGCATTTTCGAGCGCTTTTATCGCGTTCTCGGAACGGACGCTGACGGGAGTGGACTGGGGCTGGCGATTGCTGCGGAGATCGCCGAGCTGCACCAGGCCCGGATAGACTTGCTGACCGGCAGCAAAGGTCGCGGCAGTCTGTTTCGAGTCAGCTTTCCGCCCCATCGGGCGGTCGAGGAATCAATCGCGAGCCCGGCGGCCCACGCTTAAGTCGCCACCTTTCGGTCAGTCTGTAAGCGCCCTGTCAGGCTTGTTGGCCGACAATGCCTGCCGCATGGGGCATTTGGTGTTCGGCTTGAATTGCACTGCTCCAAAATGCGGCAAGCGCACGATACAGGGGAAAACCCGGGGTGCGTCTCAGCGACGGCGGGCCTCTGGCTGCGCCGCGAAGCCAGAGACAGCGGGGGCCACATGCAACTCACCGAACGACACAAGACGTACTGGAGCAAAAACTTGAGAATGACCTCGGTTTTGCTCGTGCTTTGGTTTGCTACCACGTTCATCGTCAGTTGGTACGCCCGCGAACTCAACGAGATCACTGTTATCGGTCCGCTGGGGTTTTACATGGCGGCCCAGGGCTCCTTGATCATCTATGTGGGAATCATTTGGTATTACGCCCGCTACATGAATCGAATCGACATTAAATACGGCGTAGACACGGGGGATTACGACTAGTGCTCGGGCACAAGGTTGCTCAGTCGCAATTTTTTGCGAACTTGAAGCGCTATTACGCCTTCTATACCGTCGGTTTCATTTCTTTCGTCATTGTTGTCGGCATTCTTGAGCAACTGGGTGTACCGGTCAAAATCCTCGGTTACATCTTCCTGTTTGCGACCATCATGCTCTATGCCGGCATAGGTTTCATGTCGAAAACGGCAGATGTCAGCGAGTATTACGTTGCAGGGCGGCGGGTACCCGCGCTGTTCAACGGCATGGCAACCGGGGCCGACTGGATGTCGGCGGCATCCTTTATCGGTCTGGCCGGCACGCTGTACCACATGGGCTATGACGGGCTGGCTTTTGTATTGGGATGGACCGGGGGCTACTGTCTGGTCGCTCTGCTGCTCGCACCCTATTTACGCAAATTTGGTCAATTCACGGTTCCCGATTTTCTCGGGGCGCGCTTCGGTGGTCATTTGCCACGGTTTATCGGCGTGATCGCTGCCATCGCCTGTTCTTTCACTTATGTAATCGCGCAGATCTACGGTGTCGGCATCATCACGGCGCGCTTTACCGGTCTGGAATTTCAGGTCGGGGTGTTTGTCGGTCTTTCCGGAATTTTGGTGTGTTCCTTCCTCGGAGGCATGAAGGCGGTCACGTGGACCCAGGTGGCTCAGTACATCATCCTGATCATGGCCTACATGATTCCGGTCGTCTGGCTCTCGGTGAAACATACGGGAATACCGATTCCGCAAATCGCCGCCTATACCTCGGCACTGCCCAAGGTCACCGCGCTCGAGAAGGAATTCAACGACAAAACAACCCCAAAGGGCGCCAAAGAGGAATCGGTTCGCCTGATATTTCGCCAGCAGGCGGCACATGCGCTTACCAAACTGCAGGGACTGGAAGCCGGTGGCGCAGATTTTCTCGCAGCGGAAAAACAAAAGCTCGTGGACCGGGCCACCAAGCTGCAGGCATCACCTACGGAAAACCCGAGAATCATCGATGCTGCAGAGCGCGCGGTAAGGGATTTCCCGCGCAGTGTGGCTGAGGCAAAAACCGAGTGGACAGCAGACGCGGCGGTCGGCGTCCGTGCCCAACCGGTCAAGCACCATGCTGAAGCATTCGCGGCCAATGGCACCACGCTGGAGGAAGTGGAGACAAACCGCAGTGTCGCCAAAAAGAACTTTTTGGCGCTGGTGGCCTGCCTGATGATAGGAACCGCAGCCTTGCCACATATCCTGATGCGCTACTACACCACACCGTCGGTTCAGGAAGCTCGCGTCTCGGTGTTCTGGTCAATGTTCTTCATCTTTTTGCTGTACATCACAGCCCCGGCACTCGCGATCCTGGCCAAGTTCGAAGTGTATAGCCAGCTGGTGGGCTCCAGTTTCTCGTCCCTGCCAGCCTGGGTCAGCAACTGGGCAGCCGTAGACAAATCGTTGATGAATGTTGCTGACATCAACAAGGATGGAATTGTGCAATTGGCGGAAATCGTGATTGGCGGCGATTTGATCGTTCTCGCGACTCCCGAAATTGCCGGCTTGCCCTATGTGATTTCCGGGCTGGTGGCGGCAGGCGGTCTGGCTGCGGCACTATCCACGGCCGACGGCCTGTTGCTGACGATTGCCAACGCCATGTCGCACGACTTGTACTACAAAATGATCGATCCTCATGCGTCGACCATACGACGCCTGGCTGTATCAAAGAGCTTGCTGCTAGGGGTCGCTTTGCTGGCGGCCTATGTCACCAGCCAGAAACCCGGCAGTATTCTGTTCCTCGTCGGAGCCGCTTTTTCGCTCGCCGCGTCCGGTTTTTTCCCCGCACTGGTGGCCGGCATATTCTGGAAACGGGCGAACTGGCTCGGCGCAGTGCTGGGCATGACCCTCGGTCTGGCTGTCTGCGCCTATTACATGTATCTGACCTATCCGTTTTTCGGCGTCAATGCACCCCGATGGTGGGACATCGACCCGATTGCTTCAGGTACCTTTGGCATTCCCGCCGGGTTTCTTGGCGTCATCATAGGCAGTCTGATCTCTCCCGCACCCAGCAAGGAGATTCAGGATATGGTTGATCATGTGCGCTATCCAAGTTTCAGCGCACCACTTTCATCAGGAGCCAAGGCTCGTTAAAAGGGCTGTTGGAGGAGGAGAGGGGCCAAGGGAGAATACCCGCCCCATTTACCCGGTTCGTGGGCATCCACGAACCGGT
>JAIPCS010000203.1 GCA_021738105.1 Sulfuritalea sp. | reverse complement strand
GCGAAAGGCCGTCCTTATGACCCGGCAGCGTTTTGTGGGGTTTGAGTTACGTACCCTGAGCATTTAAACAAAGTCCGTCTTCAAGGAGCGCTTGTGATCAACACATGATGGCAAACAGGTAGGACCGGGACGAGGATAAGCTGGTAGGGAATGTGAACTTTCAAGTTCGATGTTCAGATGAGGACCTCGTAAGCGAATTCCATCAGGGCCAGCAGGCTTACCGCCTGGACCAACAGGCCGGATATAAGACTGCGACCCTTTCCTGCAAACCACCATGCAAAAATCACTTGATCTCCCGGAGGCGTCCATATAAGCATTTCCCTAGATTTGTTACATGCTACGTGATTGGAGAATGCGATGAAATTGCTTGATGTCGTTGCGACGCTGGAAGATGTGCCGGCAGCGCACCTCGCTAAAGGTCAGGTTGGCACTATCGTTGATGAACTGACCGAGAACGTTGTGCTGGTCGAATTCGCCGATCTTGGTGGCGTCGCCTATGCCATCGAACCCATCCCCGTTCGCCAGCTTATTGAACTACGCCATACGCCAGCGATGGCTGCCTGGCAGCCTGACCAAGAAAAGCCAGACCGGATTTGAGAACAGATGTCCGGCCTTTGCCGCCCCGCGAAAAGGCAACCAGGGCATGCGGAGCCGCCGGGATGACGCATAGGCTTGATCGGCCGCCCGGCCATTCACCTTTCATGTGCTTCTTCGAGCTTCATCTTCCGGAAATCCTGTAGCAGTTCCATCTGCGTCATCTTGTTCCCCTTCGTGGCGCCATGACGACCGGACAGGTGGCGTGCTACAACACCGGACAACCCATTAATTCCCTACACCGGAATCAAATGGCGCTTGCCTGTTGGGGGTAAGTACGGTAATTTACCGTACCATATACGGCGATTGGCCGTCTTTTTGGAGATTGACATGTCAGCAGCTGCTCGATTGGATTTGAAGATGGATGTTGAAGAAAAAGAAATCCTTTCTCGTGCCGCAGCCTTGATGGGCACCACAATGGCCGCGTTCGTTCGGACGGCGGCTAGGGAAAAAGCGCGCGAGTTGCTGGATAAGGACGCTCGTATCACGATGACCGCACAGGATTTCAAGGCGTTCACAACGGCGCTCAATGAGGCATTCGCACCGAATGCCGCTTTGCAAAACGCAATGAAAGTTGCGCGCGGAGTAAAGCGTGCTTGAAGAGCAATTGCTTGATCCCCACAGCCATGATCGCCAGGCTTTCACCTCAGGTGTTCGCGAGCTTGATGACTATCTGCACCGTTTTGCGGTTCAGCAGAGCAAGAAAGAAATCACCGTTGTGCGAGTGTTGGTCGATACCAGCGCCCCCCGGATCATACTTGGCTACTATAGTTTGAGTGCCGCTCAGGTCGATACCGTCCAGTTTGACCAGCGCACACAGCGAAAGCTGCCGCGCTATCCGGTGCCTTGCTTTCGCTTGGGACGTTTGGCAACGCATTCGGCTCATCGAGGTCTTGGACTGGGACAGCTTCTCATTGGTTGTGCAGTCGAGAGATGTTTAGAGGCGCGCAAGCATGTGGGCGCCTACGCGCTTGTAGTCGATGCGAAGGAAGAGACGGCCAAAACCTTCTATGAGCATTATGGTTTCACGTCTTGCCGAGATAATCCGATGGTGCTGTATCTACCGCTTGGTGCATGACGAAGTGCTAAACACTTGATCCATGAAGTGCGCGACAGGTTTTGATTGTCGTGGTCGTTGCCGTCAACCGCCCTTGCGTCGCGACAACGGGTGGCGCGGCACATCGGGATGGCGGCGTGCCGACGAGGTGGTGGGGCCTTTGGCGGGTTTGGCCGGTGTAGAGGGCGTCGCACGCCGTGTTGCCAACGCCGTCCCGCCAGGGGATACCGCTACGCGTAACTTTTTGGGTCGCTTGGTGGTGTAGTCGGTTTTGCCGCGCGTGGCAGCAGGAGAACCGGGAACGCCGGCCGGTTGCCAGGCCGGAATCAGATGGCGTTTGCCGGGCCCGATCAGATCGGCGCGGCCCATGGCTTTGAGTGCTTCGCGCAGCAAGGGCCAGTTTTCCGGGTCGTGATAACGGAGGAAGGCTTTGTGCAGTTTGCGCTGGCGTCCGCTGCGCACCACAGCGACGCCTTCCGAGTTTGCCGTGACTTTCTTCAGCGGATTTTTTTCGGTATGCCACATCGCGGTGGCGATGGCGAGCGGTGTGGGCAGGAAGTTCTGCACCTGATCGAGACGGAAGCCGCTTTTCTTCAGCCACAGCGCGAGTTGCAGCATGTCTTCATCGGTGGTGCCGGGGTGGGCGGCGATGAAGTAGGGGATCAGGTATTGCTCCTTGCCGGCTTCTTTCGAGAACTTGTCGAACATCTGCTTGAAGCGCTCGTAGGCGTCCATGCCCGGTTTCATCATTTTCGACAGCGGGCCGGTTTCGCTATGCTCCGGCGCGATCTTGAGGTAGCCGCCAACGTGATGCGTCACCAGTTCCTTGACGTACTCAGGCGAGCGCACGGCAAGGTCGTAGCGCAGGCCGGAGCTGACCAGAATCTTCTTGATGCCGGGCAGGGCGCGCGCCTTGCGGTAGACCGAGATCAGCGGCGCATGGTCGGTGTTGAGATTCTCGCAGATGCCGGGATAGACGCAGGAGAGGCGGCGGCAGGAGGATTCGATTTTTGGGTCCTTGCAGGCCATGCGGTACATGTTCGCGGTTGGCCCGCCGAGGTCCGAAATGACACCGGTGAAGCCCGGCGTCTTGTCGCGAATCTCTTCGACTTCGCGCAGGATCGAGGCTTCGGAGCGGCTCTGGATGATGCGGCCTTCATGCTCGGTGATCGAGCAGAAGGTGCAGCCGCCGAAGCAGCCGCGCATGATGTTGATCGAGAAGCGAATCATCTCCCACGCCGGAATTTTTGCGTCGCCATAGGCCGGATGCGGCGCGCGGGCATAGGGCAGTCCGAAGACGTGGTCCATCTCTTCGGTGGAGAGCGGCAATGGCGGCGGATTGAGCCACAGGTCGCGCCTTGCAGGGCCTGTACCGTAAGACTGGATCAGGGCGCGCGCGTTGCCGGGGTTGGATTCAAGATGGAAAGTGCGCGAGGTATGGGCATAGAGCACCGGGTCGTCAGTGACTTGCTCGAAGGAGGGCAGGCGGATCGCGGTGTGGGCACGTGCGGCTTTCGTCGCGGTCAGCCGTTCGGCTCGCGTGATGACACGTACGATTGCCGTGTCACCAGCGCCGAGTTTTTTCGGCGCAACAGTGCCTCCGCCTTGAGTCGTGCTTTCCATCGCGTACGGATCCGGATGCGCATGCACCGCGCCCGGCGTATCCACCGTCGTCGATTCCGTTTCCGTCCATTCCGGTCCCGGCAACCAGCCCGGCCGCACCATGAAGGCGGTGCCGCGCAGATCGCGGATGTCGGCAATTTTTTCGCCCTTGGCCAGGCGGTGGGCCAGTTCGACCAGCGCCCGCTCGGCATTGCCGAACAGCAGTAGGTCGGCTTTCGAGTGAGGCAGGATGGAGCGCCGTACCTTGTCCGACCAGTAGTCGTAATGTGCGATGCGGCGCAAGGAAGCCTCGATGCCGCCGATGACCAGCGGCACGTCGGAATAGGCTTCCCGTGCGCGCTGCGAATAGACGATCACGGCGCGGTCGGGTCGGCGGTCGGGTGCGGCATCCGGCGTGTAGGCGTCGTCCGAGCGGATCTTGCGGTCCGAGGTGTAGCGGTTGACCATCGAGTCCATGTTGCCGGCGGTGATGCCGAAAAACAGCTTCGGTTTGCCCAGGCGCTTGAAATCGGTGGTGGACTTCCAGTCCGGCTGCGCGATCATGCCGACGCGAAAACCCTGCGCTTCGAGCAGGCGGCCGACCAGTGCCATGCCGAAACTGGGGTGATCGATATAGGCGTCGCCGGTGACCAGAATGATGTCGCATTCGTCCCAGCCCAATGTGTCCATTTCGGCGCGCGACATGGGGAGGAAGGGCGCCGTGCCGAAGCGATGCGCCCAGTATTTGCGATACGAAGTCAGGGAGGGGACAGGGGCTTGCATGAAAGTGTTGGCGGGCGAATGACGAAAGGCGGGGGCGCAGCTTAGCGGCAAAGCTTGAGAAAGCGAAGCTCCGCTTCCGCTGCCGGTATCGGTGGGCTGAAGAAATACCCCTGCGCTTCATTACATCCCGACTGTGCAACAAAGGCGAGTTGTTCCTCGGTTTCGACGCCTTCGGCGACGACGCTCAGATGCAGGCTCTTCGCCAGGCCGATGATGGCGGTGACAATCGCCGCATCGTCGGGATCGGTGGCGATGTCGCGGACGAAGGATTGGTCGATCTTGAGCTGATTCACGGGAAAGCGCTTGAGGTAGTTGAGGCTCGAATAGCCGACGCCGAAATCGTCGATCGACAAGCCGATCCCCAGCGCACTCAAGCGCTTTAGCGTCTCCAGCGTGAGCTCGGTCGTTTGCATCAGGCTGCCCTCGGTGATCTCGAGTTCAAGGTAGCGGGGGTCCATGCCGCTGCTGACAAGCGCACGCTCAACCAGTTCGACCAGGTCGCGCTGGCGAAACTGTTGTGGAGAAAGGTTGACCGCGATCGGCAGCGCGGGGTAGCCCGCGCGCTGCCAGGCAATGTTCTGGCGGCAGGCTTCCTGCAGCGCCCATTCGCCGATGGGAATGATGAGATTGGTATCCTCGGCCAGCGGTATGAAATCAGCCGGCGATATCATGCCGCGCTCCGGATGCTGCCAGCGCAGCAGTGCCTCGAAACCGCAGACCCGGCGCGTATCGATGGCGATTCTCGGCTGGTAGTACAGCAGCAGTTCGTTGCGCTCGAGCGCTTTGTGCAGGTTGCTTTCCAGTGCAAAGCGTTGCGATGCGACCGCGTTCATCTGCTCGGTGAAGAACTGGTAGTTGTTGCGTCCCATTTCCTTGGCGTGATACATCGCCGCGTCGGCATTGCGGGTCAGAGTCTCGACGTCTTTGCCGTCGTCTGGATAGACAGCAATGCCGATGCTGGGCGTGACGTGGATTTCGATATCCTTGACGGCAAATTCCCGGGCAAACAGTTCGGTCAGTTTGTGGGCGACTTGCGCGACATCGTTGGACGATGCCAGTTCGGGCAGCACGATGACGAATTCGTCGCCGCCAAGACGGGCGACGGTATCGCCCTCGCGCAGTGCGCCGGCCAGGCGTCGGGCCACGTCCTGCAGCAGTAAATCACCACTGGCGTGTCCCAGTGAATCATTGACGGTCTTGAAGCGATCGAGATCGATGAACAGCACCGCGAGTTTGTGTTCGCTGCGGTGGGCCAGCGCCATGGCCTGGCGCATGCGGTCATGTAGCAGGCGACGATTGGGCAGGCCGGTGAGCGCATCGTGGTTGGCCATGTGACGCATGCGGTCCTCGGCCTGCTGCCGGTCATCGACTTCGGCGCTCAGCCGGGCGTTGGCGGTGGCCAGTTCCGTGGTGCGCTCGCGCACACGCTGCTCCATTTCGTCGTGGGCGCGGCGCAGGGCTTCCTCGGTGGCCTTGCGCGCGGTGATGTCCTCCGTAATCCAGACGGTACTCAGCTTGCCGTCATCCAGATCAATCGATTTCGCCAGATGACGGCACCAGATGCTGGTGCCATCCTTGCGTATGTTGCCCCATTCGAGGTCGAGCAACTGGTTGGAGGCCAAGGCCGGCTGGGCTGCCGCGCCGAAACCCGCATAGTCTTCCGCGGAT
>JAIPCS010000202.1 GCA_021738105.1 Sulfuritalea sp. | reverse complement strand
TGTCGACTTGGCTGCGATCGATGACAAGGCCGAGCGAAGTACCGCCCAGCCACTCCTGGTCGTGTTCGTTGCGCGGCGCGGCGTTGTTGCCGGCGACGGCGTTCATGCGGACTTCCTCGTCCGCAATTTGTTCCACAGACCGACTACACCATTCGGCAACCACAGCGTCACACCGACGAACAGGGCGCCGAGAAAGAACAGCCAGTATTCGGGAAAGGCCATGGTGAAATAACTCTTCGAGAGATTGACGATGGCCGCGCCGATGACCGGGCCGATCAGCGTGCCACGCCCGCCGACGGCGACCCAGATCGCAATCTCGATCGAATTGGCCGGCGACATTTCACCCGGATTGATGATGCCCACCTGCGGCACATACAGCGCGCCGGCGATAGAGCAGAGTACGGCCGAGAGCGTCCAGATGAACAGTTTGTAGTGCTGGGGACTGTAGCCAAGAAACATGACGCGACTTTCGGCATCGCGGATCGCCGCCAGCACGCGGCCAAACTTGGCAGTGACGAGATAGCGACCGAGCAGCAGGGTACACATCAGCGCCAGCGCGGTGAGTGAAAACAGCGTCACCCGCATTTCCGGCGTGGTGATGCCGTAACCGAGGATGCGCTTGAAATCAGTGAAGCCGTTGTTGCCACCGAAACCGGTTTCGTTGCGGAAGAACAGCAGCATCGCGGCGAAGGTCAATGCCTGGGTGATGATCGAAAAGTACACACCCTTGATGCGCGAACGGAAAGCGAAGAAACCGAAAATGGCGGCGACCAGAGCCGGTACCACCAGCACCAGGATTGCTGCCCAGAGCAAGGAGTCGGAGCCGGTCCAGTACCAGGGCAGTTCCTTCCAGTCGAGGAAGACCATAAAGTCGGGCAGATCGGACTGATAGGATCCATCGCGACCGATCTGGCGCATCAGGTACATGCCGAAGGCGTATCCGCCCAGCGCAAAAAACAGACCGTGACCCAGCGAGAGGATGCCCGCGTAGCCCCAGATCAGGTCCATCGCTACAGCAACGATGGCATAGCACATGATCTTGCCGCCCAGCGTGATGACATAGCCGGACACGTGCAGCGGATGGGTGGATGGCAGCGCCAGATGCAGCACGGGCAGCACCACCAGACTGAGCACGGCGAAGATCGCCAGCGCGATCCAGCCGGACTTTGGCGTCGCCTGCAGGAAGCGGATGGTGAGAGGCGCGCGCGTGGTCACGGCAAAACCTTTTTAGCCACAGAGGACACGGAGAAAAACCTGCCCTGAGCTTGACGTTCTCTGTGAACGCTGTGTCCTCTGCAACTCATGATTTTCAGTTCTCGACGAAGCGGCCCTTGAGGGCGAACAGCCCCTGCGGACGCTTCTGGATGAAGATGATGATGAAGACCAGTACGGCAATTTTCGCGATGACCGCGCCCGACCAGCCTTCGAGAAATTTGGTGACGATGCCTAGGCCCAGCGCCGCCCAGACGGCACCGGCAAGCTGGCCGACGCCACCAAGCACAACCACCATGAAGGAGTCGACGATATAGCCCTGCCCCATGTCCGGGCCGACATTGGCGATCTGCGACAGGGCGACGCCCCCCAGTCCGGCAATGCCGGCGCCGAGTCCGAAAGCCAGAGTGTCGACCTTCGCCGTGGGCACCCCGACGCAGCCGGCCATCGGACGATTCTGCGTCACGGCGCGAACGAACATGCCCAACCGTGTCTTGTTCATCAGCAACCAGACCAGAGCCAGCACGAACAGCGAGAATCCGATGATGGCGATGCGGTTCCAGGGCAGGACGAGGCCGGCCATCAGCGTCACTCCACCGGACATCCAGCTCGGGTTGGCCAGTTCAACGTTCTGCGCACCAAACGTCACGCGCGCCGCCTGGATCAGCATCAAGGACAGACCCCAGGTGGCCAGCAGGGTTTCCAGCGGACGGCCGTATAGATGGCGAATCACGGTGCGTTCGAGCAGGATGCCGACGGCAGCAGCGGCGAAAAAAGCTACCGGAACTGCGGCGATCACGTAAGCATCGATCCAGCCTGGTAAATAGTGGCGAAACACACCCTGCACGGCGTAAGTGGCGTAGGCACCCACCATCAGCAGCTCACCGTGCGCCATGTTGATGACGCCCATCACGCCATAGGTGATCGCCAGGCCGAGGGCGGCCAGCAGCAGAATGCTGCCGAGGCTGAGCCCGGTGAATATGCGGCCGATGGTTTCACCGACCGCAAGCTTCGATTCAATTGCCTTCAGTGATACTGCAGCGGCGGCCCTGACTTTTTTGTCCGGTTCTCCGGCTTCCTGAGTGAGTGGCAGCAACAAGCTGCGCGCGTTGGGGCTGGGGCTGGCGGCCAAGGCCTCGACCGCGGCAAGTCGCACGCCTGCATCAGGACTGGCCAAACTGGCCTGAGCGTGCGCAGCTTCCAGCAGTTCACGAATGTCGGCAACGCTCTCCTTGGCCAGCGCGCTGGCCAGCAGCGGCACCATCTCGAAGCTGACGTTGGTTTGCAGTTCCTTCGCAGCGGCAAGGCGCACCGCAGGGTCGGCGTCGAGCAGACGCAATCCGGCCAGCGCGTTGGCCAGCGTGGCGCGAATTCGGTTGTTGATGGTGATTTCGCTGCCATCCGGCCCGGTCAGGCTGCCGTCGGCAAGCGACTGCAGAACTTTCAGGGCCTCGGGCTCACCGGTCTGGGCGATTTTCAGAATGGCGGCAATCTTGTCGTCGGACTCTTCGGCAGCCAGCTGCGCCACCAGCACCGGATCAAGGGCGGCGTGGGCAGAGACGCTGAACCAGCAGAAAAGTGCGATGAAAAGAAGGCGCATGGGATTTTTTGAAAAAGTCGGCGCTGGCGGTACGGCGGGGAAACCCCGCCGTACCGGTACAGCAGATCAATTGCGGGAAACGCTAACTCAGCTTACTTGCCTTCCGGTTCGTCCTTCTTCTTGTCGTTGCCGGCAATGAAGGGCGACCACGGCTGGGCCTTGATCGGGCCCTTGGTCTTCCATACGACGTTGAACTGACCGTCAGCCTTGATTTCGCCAATGAACACCGGCTTGTGCAGGTGATGGTTCTTGGCATCCATCTGGATTTCAAAGCCGGATGGCGCCTTGAACTTCTGCCCGCCCATGGCTGCGATCACCTTGTCCACATCGGTGCTCTTGGCCTTCTCAACGGCCTGCTTCCACATGTGGATGCCGATATAGGTGGCTTCCATCGGGTCGTTGGTGACGACGGTGGAGGCGTTCGGCAGCTTCTGCTTGACCGCCCAGTCCTTGTACATCTTGATAAAGGCGGTGTTGGTCGGGTTCTTGATCGACTCGAAGTAGTTCCAGGCAGCGAGGTGGCCCAGCAGCGGCTTGGTATCGACGCCGCGCAGTTCCTCTTCACCCACCGAGAATGCCACCACCGGTACGTCGGTCGCCTTCAGGCCGGCGTTGCCCAGTTCCTTGTAGAACGGTACGTTGGAGTCGCCGTTGATGGTCGACACCACTGCGGTTTTCTTGCCCTGGGACGCGAACTTCTTGATCTTGGCGATGATGGTCTGGTAATCACTGTGACCGAAGGGGGTGTACTCCTCCATGATGTCGGCCTCGGCCACACCCTTGCTCTTGAGGAAGGCGCGCAGAATCTTGTTGGTAGTGCGCGGATAGACGTAGTCGGTACCGAGCAGCACCCAGCGCTTGGCCGAGCCGCCGTCCTTGCTCATCAGGTATTCGACGGCCGGGATCGCCTGCTGGTTAGGTGCGGCGCCGGTGTAGAAGACGTTCTTTTCCAGCTCTTCACCTTCGTACTGCACGGGATAGAACAGCAGACTGTTGAGTTCCTTGAACACCGGATTCACCGACTTGCGCGACACCGAGGTCCAGCAGCCGAAAACCACGGCAACCTTGTCCTGTGAAATCAGCTGGCGGGCCTTCTCGGCGAACAGGGGCCAGTTCGAGGCGGGATCGACGACCACTGCTTCGAGTTTTTTGCCCATCACGCCGCCCTTGGCGTTGATTTCTGCGATGGTCATCAGCGCTGTTTCCTTCAGCGCAGTTTCAGAGATGGCCATGGTGCCGGACAGGGAATGCAGAATTCCGACTTTGATGGTGTCGGCGGCGACAGCCGGCAGCGAAGCGAAGCCGGAGGCAGCCAGTGCTATTGAAACTGCGGTGGCTTTAATGAAGTTGCGACGAATCATGGCAGAACCCCTTTCGATGAATTTGAGCGGACCAACCGTCTGAATTGAACGGTGCAGTCTTTCTATAGCGAGGGGCGTGCCATGCCACTAATGCGACACTGGAAACAGCCGTAATCAATTGCTACGACTGAGGAAATTCGCTTTTGGTGCGCCATTCCATTCGGCGCTTTCAGAAAATGTCTGCGCACCAGAATGGAGGAACAACAGAATTCCGCTGCTTTATCTTGGTGCATGGAGCGCGGGGCGCTCGCACCATCGGGCCATCATCTCGCGATCATGGCGCCTCTGAATGACTTTTACTTCTTTGCGGCTGCTTTGCGAGATTTGGCAGGCGATCTGGATTTGGGTTTCGACTTCGCGTCAATGGCGGGGGTCGAGGCCGGTGGCGTGTCGCCAATCACACCTTTGAGCGGACATATCTTGAACGCGGGGCACTTCCGGCAACCCACGGCGATGGCAATCGGACAAAGAGTCATGAATGTTCCAGTGAATGTGAGGAAGCGTGCAGTATGCGCGGCACTCCACCCCGAAAGTAGTTTGTTTCGCCTAAAGCTTGCCGCCGCACGCAGCGATCCTTGATCGGCGGTGGGGCGCCAGCCGGAGCCGAATGTGGCTAAGATCGAACCTCACGCGAATTCGGGTGGGCTCATATGACAGGCGACCAAACTGTAATCGTCGCGATATTGGTGGCAACCATGACGATGTTCCTTTGGGGGCGGTGGCGTCACGACATGGTTGCCATGGGTGCCATGCTTGCCTGTGTGTTCACCGGACTGGTGCCCGGCAAAGAAGCATTTGCGGGTTTCGCCCATCCGGCAGTCGTTACCGTGGCCTGCGTGCTGATACTCGGGTACGGCTTGCAGATTACCGGGGCCGTGGCTGCGCTTACACAGCGAATTATTCCAAGTTCTGCTGGACCGACCGCAAGCATCCTGGCGCTGATTGGCCTCGCGGCATTGCTCTCAGGCTTCATCAATAATGTGGGTGCATTGGCACTGCTGATGCCCATCGCCTTGCAGATGGCCGCCAAGCAGAAGCTGCCGGCCGGCAGGATTCTCATGCCGTTGGCCTTCGGCTCGATTCTGGGAGGTATGACCACGCTGATAGGAACGCCGCCCAACCTGATCGTTTCGGGCTACCGCGCCACAACCGGACGGGGGACGTTTGCCATGTTCGACTTCGCGCCGGTAGGCGTCGCCATCGCGGTCGTCGGTGTCGCCTTTATCGGTCTGATCGGCTGGCGCATGGTGCCCACGCGCAAACCAGCAGATCGCGGCAGCTTCGAATCCGGTACCTATCTCAGCGAGGTCAGAATCGTCGAGGGCAGCAAGGCTGCAAACAAGAGCCTGCGCGAAGTCGACAAACTGCTTGATGAAGTCGACGCCCAGATTGTCGGCATGGTGCGTCGAGAGGTTCGGATTTCAGCGCCCGGCCCAGGGCGAATTTTGCGCGAAGGCGACATTCTGGTGATTGAAGTCGAGCCGGAATCACTGGCAGCCGCGCTTTCCGGCCTGGGCCTCAAGCTTGAAGAAGAAGTACCCCGCGACGCAGACCCGCAAG
>JAIPCS010000008.1 GCA_021738105.1 Sulfuritalea sp. | reverse complement strand
CGCCTGGATTACAAGCCGGTACACATGAAGCCGATGAGCGTAGACACCATCGAGCTGAAAAAGCGCGCCTACTAAGAAGGAACAGACGATGACGAACGCCACCCGTACCGTCCAATTCAAGATCTATCGCTACGATCCTGACCAGGACGCCAAACCCTACATGCAGGATATTTCGGTGGAGATTGATTCGACCGATCGAAAACTGCTGGATGCCATGGTCAAACTCAAGGCACAGGACGATTCGATTTCCTTCCGCCGCTCCTGCCGGGAAGGCGTTTGCGGCTCGGATGCCATGAACATCAATGGCAAGAACGGACTGGCTTGCCTGACTGCGATGGACAGCTTTCCCGAAGGCAAGCCTATTGTGCTGCGCCCGCTGCCGGGGTTGCCGGTGATTCGCGATCTGATCGTGGACATGACCCAGTTCTTCAAACAATACAACTCGATCAAGCCCTACCTGATCAACAATGATCCCCCACCCGAGCGTGAACGCCTGCAATCGCCGGAGGATCGCGAAGAGCTCAATGGGCTCTACGAATGCATTCTGTGCGCCTGCTGCACCACCGCCTGCCCGTCATTCTGGTGGAACCCGGACAAGTTCGTCGGCCCAGCCGGTCTGCTGGCCGCCTATCGCTTCATTGCCGATACCCGCGACCAGGCCACCAGTGAACGCCTTGATGATCTGGAAGACCCGTATCGACTGTTTCGCTGCCATACCATCATGAATTGTGTCGATGTTTGTCCCAAGGGACTGAATCCGACCAAGGCGATCGGCAAAATCAAGGAAATGATGGTGAGGCGGGCAGTCTGAGGATGGATGAAGAGCGCAGTGCGCGTATCGGCCGGCTCAAGTGGCACTGCCGGCGCGCGCTGTTGGAGCTGGACCTGGTTTTTCAACGTTTCTGGGAGCGTCATGGTGATGATCTCGAACCGCAAGACGAAGCAGCGCTTGCCCGCTTGCTGGAACTGGAGGACCATGACCTGTGGGCCTTGTTGAACGGCCGAGAGATGACTGAAGATCCACAACTTTTACCATTAATCAAGCGGCTGCAGGAGACTTGACCCGCAGCCTATTTTTGTATCAACAGCAATATCAAGGACCTGAAAGAGGATCTGACTATGAGCACAAACCGAACCGCAACCCTGACCATTGACGGCAAGTCATATGAATTTCCCGTCATGGTCGGCACGCATGGCAACGATGTCATCGACATTCGCACGCTTGGAGCCAAAACGGGTTTATTTACCTATGACTCGGGATTTCTTTCGACGGCCAGTTGCCAGTCTACGGTGACCTTTATCGATGGCGACAAAGGGGAGCTTCTGTATCGCGGCTATCCGATCGAGCAATTGGCGGAGCACTGCAGTTTTCTCGAGGTCGCCTATTTGCTGAAAAACAGCGAGCTGCCCAATCAACAACAGAAGACTGAATTCGAGAGCACCATCAAGAATCACACTATGGTGCATGATCAATTGACGCGCTTCTACAACGGTTTCAGACGTGATGCGCACCCGATGGCGGTTATGGTTGGCGTGGTGGGCGCCTTGTCGGCTTTCTATCACGACGCGATGGATTCATCCGATACGCAGCAGCGCAGCATCACCATCAACCGCATCATTGCCAAAATACCGTCCATCGTGGCAATGGCCTACAAGTACAACACCGGCCAGCCTTTCATGTATCCGCGCAATGATCTGGACTACACCTCCAACTTCATGCACATGATGTTCGGCACGCCCTGCGAGGAATACAAGCCGAACCCCGTGCTGACACATGCACTGGACACCATTTTCACGCTGCATGCCGATCATGAGCAAAACGCGTCCACATCAACGGTGCGTCTGGCCGGGTCGTCCGGTGCCAATCCCTATGCTTGCGTATCTGCAGGCATTGCCTGTCTGTGGGGCCCTGCGCATGGTGGAGCCAACGAAGCCTGCTTGCAGATGCTCGAAGAAATCGGTGATGTGTCGCGCGTCGGTGAGTTCATCAATCGGGCCAAGGACAAGAACGACAGCTTCAAGCTGATGGGCTTTGGCCATCGCGTGTACAAGAACTTTGATCCGCGTGCCAAGTTGATGGGCAAAGTGTGTACGGATGTACTCGCCGAGCTGGGTCTGGAGAACGATCGCCTGTTCAAGCTGGCCAAGGAACTGGAAAAGATCGCACTGGAAGATGATTATTTCATCGAGAAGAAACTCTATCCAAACGTGGATTTCTACTCGGGCATTGTCCAGAAAGCACTGGGGATTCCGACCTCGATGTTTACCTGCATTTTTGCTCTGGCGCGATCCATCGGCTGGGTGACGCAGTGGGAAGAAATGATCACCGATCCGGAATACAAGATCGGTCGCCCACGTCAACTCTATGTCGGCACCGCGCGCCGCGAAGTCAAGCCGCTGGACCAGCGCTGAGCAAGACAGGGGAGCGAAGATGCTCCCCTGATTTTTTCATGTCTCTCATTCAGGATCAGGTGATGCAATGATGAAACAGATGCTGTCCAACTCGTATCTGTTCGGCTCTAATACGCCGTATATCGAAGAACTGTACGATGCCTATCTCGTCAACCCGGCGTCGGTTGAGCCGGCCTGGCGCGACTATTTCGACAAACTTGGAACACTGCCCGGCGCCGGAAACTACACCGGACCGGATGTGGCCCACTATCCGATCATCAGCTCTTTCGCCCAGCGTGCCAAGGATGGAACACTGCAGGCGTCTTCGCGCGCTGCCAGTTCCGATGGCAAACAGGTGAAAGTACTGCAGCTGATCAACGCCTATCGCTTCCTGGGTAATCGCTGGGCTCAACTTGATCCCTTGAAGCGCAGCGAGCGTCCTGCGATACCCGAGCTTGAACCTTCGCACTACGGATTTACCGAGGCTGACCTTGGTCAGGTTTTCCAGACCGGTTCCTTCGCCGCATTGCCTGAAACCGCCACCCTGAGAGAAATTCTCGAAGCGGTGCGCCAGACTTACTGCGGCACGATTGGCGCGGAGTACATGTACATTGCCGATGTCCAGCACAAACGCTGGTTGCAGGAGCGACTGGAGCCTGTGCGTTCCACACCGTCTTTTTCCGTAGATGAAAAAAAGCGCTTTCTCGAGCGCGTCACGGCAGCCGAAACGCTGGAGCGCTACCTGCATACCCGCTACGTGGGTCAGAAACGCTTTTCGCTTGAGGGTGGCGAGTCGACCATCGTGGCGATGGACGAACTGGTCCGCGTTGCCGGAGGTCTGGGAGTACAGGAGATCGTCATCGGCATGGCCCACCGTGGCCGCCTTAACGTACTGGTAAATACGCTGGGCAAAGCGCCAAAAATGCTGTTCGATGAGTTCGAAGGCAAGAAGGCTGAAGAGCTGACCGCGGGCGACGTCAAGTACCACATGGGATTTTCCTCCGACGTGTCCACTCCCGGAGGTCCGGTTCATTTGACCCTGTCCTTCAATCCATCGCATCTGGAAATCGTCAATCCGGTGGTCGAGGGCTCGGTATATGCGCGTCAGCGACGTCGTGGTGACAAGACGGGTGGTCAGGCACTGGCCGTGCTGATCCACGGCGATGCGGCTGTGGCCGGACAGGGCGTCAACCAGGAAATGCTCAATTTCTCCAGTACGCGCGGTTACGGCACCGGTGGCACCGTACATATCGTGGTGAACAATCAGATCGGCTTCACCACCTCCGATTTGCGCGACTACCGGTCTTCGCTGTATTGCACCGACATTTTCAAGATGATCGAGGCGCCCATTTTTCACGTCAATGGCGACGATCCTGAGGCCGTGGCGTTTGTCACCAAGCTCGCCATGGAGTATCGCCAGAAATTCAGGAAAGATGTGGTGATCGACCTCATCTGTTTCCGAAAGCTCGGCCACAACGAGCAAGACGAACCGATGGTGACGCAGCCTCTGATGTACAAGAAGATTGCCCAGCATCAGGGCACGCGCCAGCTGTATGCCGACAAACTGGTGGCGCAGGGTGTTTGCACGGAAGACGAACCGGATCAGATCATCGCCAATTACCGGGCTGCGCTGGACCGGGGCGAATTGCTCTACAACCCGGTGCTGGAAAACTACACCGCCAAGTTTTCCGTCGATTGGTCCCCGCACGTGGGTCAGAAGTACACCGACGAATGCAAGACGGCGGTTCCGCTGGCCGATTTGCAAAAACTCACACGACTGATCACCACGCTACCCGAGAACTTCACGCTGCACTCGCGCGTCAAAAAAATCATTGATGATCGCCGCCTGATGGGCGAGGGGAAGCTCGATCTCGATTGGGGCATGGGCGAAAATCTGGCCTATGCGACCTTGCTGATGCAGGGTTTCGGTGTGCGTGTTTCCGGCGAAGACGTTGGACGCGGGACATTCTTTCACCGTCACGCGGCACTGCACGATCAGAACCGTGAAAAGTGGAATCACGGCGATTTCATTCCACTCCAGCATCTTGACGAAAAGCAGGCGCCCTTCATTGTCATCGACTCTGTGCTTTCAGAAGAAGCGGTGATGGCGTTTGAGTACGGCTACTCAACCGCCGAACCCAATGAACTGGTGGTCTGGGAAGCGCAGTTCGGCGATTTCGCGAACGGTGCCCAGGTGGTGATTGACCAGTTCATCTGTTCCGGTGAAGCCAAGTGGGGACGGCTGTCCGGCTTGACCTTGCTGCTGCCGCACGGCTATGAAGGTCAGGGGCCGGAGCATTCTTCGGCCCGGGTCGAACGCTTCATGAATTTATCAGCCGAGCAAAACTGGCAAGTTTGCATTCCCACCTCGGCCTCGCAGATATTCCATTTATTGCGCCGTCAAATGCTGCGCAAGGTCAGAAAACCCCTGATAGTCATTACGCCAAAATCCCTGTTGCGGAACAAGGACGCGGCCTCACCTCTGGCGGAACTGGCCGAAGGCAGCTTCAAGACGGTCATCGGTGAAACCGAGGCACTTGACCCCAAAAAAGTAACACGCGTTGTGCTGTGCTCCGGCAAGATCTACTACGATTTGATGGCGTATCGCCGCGAACAGAAAATCGTCACCACCGCCGTGGTGCGTCTCGAACAGCCCTATCCTTTTCCCGAAGCGGCCTTGCAGGCCGAGCTTGCAAAATGGCCCAAAGCCAAGGAAGTGGTGTGGTGCCAGGAAGAACCTCAAAACCAGGGCTGTTGGTACTGGCTTGCTTCCCGCCATCACCTCGTGCGTTCCACGGGCGGCGGTCAAAGTCTGTCCCTTGTGAGTCGTCCGGCATCGGCATCGCCGGCTGTCGGCTATTACTCGAAACACAATGCCCAACAGAAGGAAGTCATAGAAGGCGCTTTTGCCAAACTGAAGGCATCGCAATAACCCCGCCAGAGCGAGTGAGAAAACCATGCTGATTGAAGTCAAAGTTCCACAGTTGTCCGAGTCGGTTGCAGAAGCAAGTTTGTCGACATGGCACGTCAAGGAAGGTGATGCCGTCACCCGCGATCAAAACCTGATCGATATCGAAACCGACAAGGTCGTTCTTGAACTGCCAGCGCCCGCTGCCGGCGTAATCGTCAAGATCATCAAGGCCAACGGCGAGTCCGTAACCTCTGGTGAAGTGATTGCCCAGCTCGACACGGAAGCCAAAGGCACCATTACCGCATCGGAGTCAAAGCCGGCACCAGCGGCCGCTGCGATGCCAGTCGCACCTGTCGCCGCCGCGCCGGCTACGGCGATGCCTTCAGCGCGCAAGATCATGGATGAAAAGGGAATTTCCGCGAGCGATGTCACCGGTAGCGGTCGAGGCGGACGTATCCTCAAGGAAGATGTCGTTGGCGGCGTAAAATCCTCAGCCGCGGCACCTGCCATAGCCGTGTCGCCAGCGCCGAGTTTACCGGTCAAGCCGGCGCTGCCGCAGCCCAACGTCATCAGCGCCGACGCCATTATTGCCGACCGAACCGAACAGCGTGTTCCGATGTCGCGCTTGCGCGCCCGGGTTGCCGAGCGCCTGCTGCAGTCACAATCCACCAACGCCATCCTGACCACGTTCAATGAGGTCAATATGGCGCCGGTAATGGCGATGCGCAAGAAGTATCAGGAGAAATTCGAGAAAGAACACGGTGTCAAGCTGGGCTTCATGTCATTTTTCGTCAAAGCTGCGGTCGCCGCCCTGAAGAAGTTTCCCGTAATCAATGCATCGGTTGACGGCAACGATATCGTCTATCACGGCTACTTCGACATCGGTATTGCCGTCGGAAGTCCGCGCGGACTGGTGGTGCCCATTCTTAGAAATGCCGATCAGATGAGTCTGGCCCAGATCGAGAAGAAAATTGCCGAATTCGGGGCCAAAGCCCGGGATGGAAAACTCACGCTTGACGATCTCAGTGGTGGCACATTCTCGATTTCCAACGGCGGCACCTTCGGATCGATGCTGTCGACTCCGATCATCAATCCGCCTCAGTCGGCGATTCTGGGGGTCCATGCGACCAAGGATCGTCCTGTGGTTGAAAACGGTGCAGTCGTGATACGGCCGATCAATTATCTCGCCATGTCCTACGACCATCGCATTATCGACGGACGCGATGCGGTACTGGCGCTGGTGACCATGAAGGATGCGCTGGAAGATCCGGCGCGTCTACTGCTTGACGTATAAATCTGCTGGTCACAGCAGTCGCAACCGGCACAGGGACGCGCCTGTGCTGAGACTGTGATGTCTGTGTTTCTAGCTGCAAAGAAAGGTGTTTCATGGCTATCAAACAATTTGACGTAGTGGTGATCGGCGGCGGCCCCGGTGGCTATGTGGCGGCGATACGCGCCGCTCAGCTCGGTTTGTCGACGGCATGTATCGAATCCGAGGCATATGCCGACCCGAAAGGCGAGGTTCGATTGGGTGGCACCTGTCTGAACGTGGGCTGCATACCTTCAAAGGCGCTGCTGCAATCCTCTGAGCTCTTCGAACAGGCAAATCACTCCTTTGTCATGCATGGCATTTCCACCAGCGACGTCAAGATGGACGTGGCGACCATGATGCAGCGCAAGGACAACATCGTGGGGCAACTGACATCCGGTATCAAAGGCCTGTTCAAGAAAAATAAGGTCACTTTGCTTCCGGGGCACGGCAAATTTGTCGGTCGGGAAGACGAGCGCTGGCAAGTGGATGTCGGCGGTGAAACCATTGCGGCGACCCATGTAATCGTGGCGACCGGTTCCAAGGCAAGACATCTTCCCGGTATTCCGGTGGACAACAAAATCATTTGCGACAACGTCGGTGCGTTGCAATTCGGCTCAACGCCGAAGCGCCTTGGTGTCATCGGTGCGGGTGTCATCGGTCTGGAGCTGGGTTCGGTATGGAAGCGCCTGGGATCGGAAGTGACGATTCTCGAAGCCCTGCCCGATTTTCTGGGTTCCGCCGACCAAGCCGTGGCCAAGGAGGCCTGGAAGGTATTTACCCAGAAGCAAGGGCTCAACATTCAATTGGGCGTAAAAATCACCAAGGTCGAAACCGGCAAAAAGGGCGTCAGCATCGAGTACGAATCCGCTGATGAAGTTCGAACCCTGCTGTGCGACCGCCTGATTGTTTCCGTCGGCCGAGTGCCGCACACAGAAGGCCTTGGCGCCGAAAACGTTGGGCTCGAACTCAACCCGCGCGGTTACATCAATGTCGACCACAATTGCCGCACCAATCTGCCAAATGTCTGGGCGGTCGGTGACGTCGTTCCCGGTCCGATGCTGGCGCACAAGAGCATGGAAGAGGGGGTCATGGTTGCCGAATGTATTGCCGGCCAGAAGGGGCATGTCAATCTGGATACGGTTCCCTGGGTCATCTACACGCATCCGGAAATTGCCTGGGTCGGCAAGACCGAGCAGCAATTGAAGAATGAAGGTGTCGAATACAGGACCGGCCAAATACCGTTTGCGGCCAATGGACGTGCGCTGGGTCAGGGCGATACCACCGGCTTCGTCAAGATGATCGCCTGTGCCAAAACCGACCGTATTCTTGGCGTGCACGTAATTGGCAACAATGCATCGGAGCTGATTGCCGAGGCCGTCGTGGCAATGGAATTCAACGCCTCGTCGGAGGACGTCGCCCGCATTTGTCACGCACACCCGACATTGTCGGAAGCCATGCACGAGGCCTCGCTGGCCGTCGACAAGCGCGCCCTGCATTTCTAAAGACAGTACCTGACACGGAGGTCACGGAGAGCACGGGGAAGATCCAGGCAATTTTGATTTTCTCCGTGCTCTCCGCGTCCTCTGTGGTGAGTGTTTTTCCAGTGCCCCACAAAATCCTCAACGTTCCCAAGAACGGCATGATCGAAGGCTTCAATGCCGCGTTGTCCGAGCGCGGCATAGAGGCGGATCCTGCGCAGCTGATCGCCGCTGAGCGCCTGCAAAGGTTCTACGACGATTTGCTGGCGCTCAAGGCCGCCCGGCGCGGCAGATTGAGAAAGCTCCTGGTCCATCCCGAGTTGCCACGCGGTGTCTGGTTCTGGGGCGGCGTGGGGCGCGGCAAAAGTTTTCTGATGGACTGTTTCTTCGCAGCCGTGCCCTATGAACGCAAGCGTCGCGTGCACTTTCATGCCTTCATGCGAGAAGTTCACCAGGCACTTCAGGCGCAACGAAAAGAATCGGACCCTCTGGCGAAAGTGGCGGCACGCATTGCACGAAAAACGCGCCTGATGTGCTTCGATGAATTTCATGTTTCCGACATCGCCGACGCCATGATTCTGGGGCGCCTGATGCAGGCCTTGTTTGAAGCCGGCGTCGTGTTTTGCATCACATCGAACTATCCGCCGGACGGCCTCTATCCAAACGGATTGCAACGTGAATTGTTTCTGCCGACGATTGACCTTTTGCGACAAAGGCTCGATGTGATCGAGATCGATGCCGGCATCGACTATCGCCTGCGGGTTCTGGCACAGGCAGAGGTGTTTCTGGTCGCTGAAGGCAACGACGCCGAAGTCGCCATCGGACGGACTTTCAACGCGATTGCCGGGGGCTCGGGACACTCCAAAGCTTTGACAGTCCTGGGTCGTTCCCTGCCGGTGGTACACCGAGCCCCGGGAATTGTCTGGTTCGATTTTCAGGTGCTGTGCGGCGGACCGCGCTCGCAAAACGACTACCTCTGGCTGGCCAATCGACATCACACGCTGTTCTTGTCAAACGTACCGCGCATGACCGCCGCAATGGCGAATGAGGCACGGCGCTTCACCTGGCTGGTCGACGTGCTGTATGACCACCGCGTCAAATTCATTCTGAGCGCCGCGTGTGCGACGGAGGAGCTCTACACGCAGGGAGTGCATGCCGGTGAATTCAAACGCACCGTGAGCCGCCTGATTGAAATGCGCTCACTCGAATACCTCTCCAGCGAACACAGGCGGGAGGATATCTTTTTCACTGCGGACGATGACAACGAGGCTTGATTTCTTCCCCGTAGACTCAGTTAGAATGAACCGAGTTCGCCGAAGAAGGAGAACCGCATGCTGCATGCTGGAGAGAGAGCGCCTGAGTTTTCACTGCCAGACGCTGACATGGAATGGTTCGATTTAGCCTCGCTGCGCGGCCGTCAGAACGCCGTGCTGTTCTTCTATCCGCGAGACGGTACGCCCTACTGCACCATGGAAGCGGCAAATTTTTCAGATCATGAAAATGAATTTGCTAAATTTGACTGTGTGATTCTGGGTGTCTCGCGCGATGATTGCTTGTCACATGCGGACTTTCGCGACAAGCATGGACTCTCCGTGCGATTGCTGTCCGACCAGGAAGGCGAGGTTTGTCGCCAGTTTGGCGTATCCCAGTACCGTGAGCGGGATGGTCACAAGAAGCTCTGTGTCATTCGTTCGACCTTCGTCGTCGACAAGGAAGGAATTGTTCGTCATGCTCTCTACGATGTGCATCCGAAAGGGCACTGCGCAGAGGTCTATCAACTGGTAAAAGGTCTTAATGGAAAAGGAAAGCATCATGCTCATCGCTAGGAACACCGTCGTCACCCTCAAATACAACGTCAAGGATACGGAAGGCGTTTCCATTGACGAAGGTGCGGCACCGTTGGTCTATCTTCATGGTGGCTACGGTGGAATCTTTGACCGTATTGAAGAAGAGCTTCAAGGCAAAGCGGTGGGTGATGAACTGGTGGTGAAACTGGAACCCGAGGAAGCCTTTGGTGACTACGATGCTGAACTTGTCGCCATCGAAGCCCGTCAGTTGTTTCCCGAGAACATCGAAGTCGGCATGCAGTTCGAGCGCGGCAGCGAAGATGGCGAAAGCGAAGATGCCCTTTTCACCATTACCGACATTGCCGACGAAAAAGTGGTAGTAGACGGCAATCATCCGCTGGCGGGTATTTCCCTCATGTTTTCCTGTGCCGTGGTCGATGTGCGCGTCGCTACCGAAGATGAGCTGACTCACGGACACGCCCATGGCGAGCACGGTCATCATCACTGATCGGATCCGAATCGCGAATCGAAGAGGGGGCTCAGCCCCCTTTTTAATTGAAGTGCGGTGATGCTCTCAACCGATACCACCCAGACGGTCAAATGGCCCAAGGTACCCGCGTGCTACGGCTGGCTTTCTCTGAGCTCCCGCGGAATCTGGTTGCTGCAAAGCCAAGCCATCACTCACCATGGTCTGATCGCTTTCATCAATAGTCACTATGGTCCAGACAAGCTTGGCAATTGGGTTTTTCAGAATGGACCCCAAACCGTATATGTGGCCCTCGAGTACACTCCCTACGTGTATCGGCTGGATCCGCCGGACCGATTGACCGCACATACCGGCGCCCTCGCGGGTAATGTGGTCGGCGTGTATCTCGATGAAAAAGGCAGCATCCTGATCCAGACGGATTTGGGCCTCGGCTTGCTTGACGACAGGGATCTGCCGGAATTTCTTGATAACTGTGTCACCGCGAGCAAGCAGCCGGCGCTGGAAGAGGATTTGATCGCAGCCATGGCCGGCACGCCGGGAGTGTCATGGAATGATTTTCCGTTGCAGACAATACTCCGTCACGATGTTCCTCAGTTTTTTGGCTTCCAGCCCAGTCCTGTTCCCTGAACACTCGAGCAAGCTTGGATGGCAAATTATTTCAAGGTTCAATGTAAGATGAAATTCGAACCTGGCTTTGTAATTCAATCCCATGGAAGTGACTGGATCCGGGCTGTGTTCTCCTTCCCGTTAGATATCTAAACCACCAATGGATTCGAGAACCCGACGTCTAAGCGGAAACAACGCCGTGGGCCGTTGATACGACCGAGCCCGCAATGGATTACCTGTCACCCTTTGGACCAATGATTGCCCGACTCAGGCTACCTGAGGCAATCGTAGACCGAATCAATCGTTACGCTGATCGTCGTGTCGCCATGAATCAAAATACCGAACTGGTGCTGCCTCATGAATTCATTGTGGCTAATTTGCCGTATCGCCATCGCCGACTTTTCAGCGGGTCTTGACGGCTGATGCCGGTAACACGCTGCACAGATTATGCGGCTACCGATGCCAGAGTCAGCAGCCGCGCGGCCTTGGTTCCCTGATCGATGACTCGGCGCAGTGCGCTGAAGCTTCGGGTGAGCGACTCCATGGTGTCGATGTCGATCTCGCCACGAGCGCCAGCGCTGAGGATTTCCGCCTTGAGCTGCTGGTAGTCGAGTTCAAAATCCCTGGCCTGCGCCTCGTCAAGCGGGGCGAAGGGTTCGATATCCGGATTGAGTTGAACCAGCAGGGAATCGGCATGTGCGGCCATGGCGACCACGGCGGCATGCAGTGGGGAATCGCCGAGTGCCTGCACGGCGGCGTGACCCGTGGCGACGTCCGGGGCGAGCTCGCCACAGGTTTCGTAGTAGCGTTGTACTCGCAGCAACTGCGCGAGCTTCTGGGCGGTTTGATCCGCCATGGATGCGCGACTGACCTGGGTGACAAATTCCGCGATGGCGTGTTCGAGCGGTATCAACGCCGTCGAATCTTCCGGGCGGCTGCCGGCGCCCGTCAACAGCCCGTTGCGCGACCACACGGCACCGATGGCAATGCCGCCGAAGCGGATCAGTTCACGTTGCAGGGCGTCGGCCGCCAGCGAAGGAACCGAGGCCACGTTGCGGTCGAGAAAGCGCAGGCGGGCGACATCTTCTTCACGGCTGCGAAAGCGCCGCAGCAGGAAGGCCACCAGGCGCGTAGACAGCGGCCACATCAGGAACACGCCAAGCACGTTGAATACGGTGTGAAACAAGGCCAGGCTGATGGCGGGCGAGGCTTTGAGCGAAAAGCTGACGCTGACCAGATCAACCACGCCAATCAACAAGGGCAGCAGGGCGAGGGCGACTACACCGGTCAGGGTATTGAACAACACATGCGCGGCGGCGGCCCGGCGCGCGTTTGGCGTGGCGCCGATGGCGGCGATCAGGGCAGTCACGGTGGTGCCGATATTGGCGCCGATCACTGCGGCGGCGGCATCCTGCAAGGGCAGGGCGCCGGCTTCGGCCAGCGTCAATACGATGGCCAGCGCGGCGCTGGATGACTGCATGATGACCGTCATCAGCAAACCGGACAGCAACAACAGAATCACCGAGCGGACACCTTCGCCGGAAAACCCCGAGAGATCGAAACCTTCCCCCGAAAACGCCTGCTGCAGGAAACCGATGCCGAGAAACAGCACGCCAAATCCTGCCAGCGCCGTACCTGCGGCGCCGCGCCGGGTTTCGGCGCCGGAGATGCGCAGCGCCATGCCGACACCGATCATCGGTAGGGCGGCGGCTTCAACCTTGATCTGGAATCCGATCAGGGCGACCAGCCAGCCGGTCATGGTCGTGCCGACATTGGCGCCGAATATCACCCAGAGCGATTGGCCAAAGGTGAGCAGTCCGGCATTGACAAAACCGATGGTGGCGACGGTGACGGCGCTGGAGGATTGCACCAGGGCCGTGACTCCGATGCCCGAGAGCAGGCCGCGCAGGCGCGTTTGGGTCGATGAGGTGAGTATCCGGCCCAGAGTCGGGCCGGCGGCTGTCTTGAGACCGTCGGTCATCAAGACCATGCCCAGCAAAAACAGGCCGACGCCACCGAGCAGTGCGCTGAGGCCGTGGCTGTCCATCAGTGTGAGTGTGCCGCCCGCCCGACAACGAGGATCAGGGCAGGCGGGCGGGCGTTACGTCGGTTACACGTCTCAGGCATGCACCCTGCCGAAGATCATGTAGTAGATGATCGCGGCCATCAGACCGGACACCGGGACGGTAATCACCCAGGCGGCGGCGATTTTGATCAGGGCCGAGCGCTTGACCAGTTGCTGCCGGTAAACCTGCTTGATCTGCTTGCGTTCAAACTTGGTCAGATCGGCGGCTTCAGCGTGTGTTTTGAGTTTTTGCAGCATCAGGCGCTTTTCATTCAGGGAGGCCTTGCTGAAGCGGTCAAGAAATTCCTCAACCACCTCTTTGTCGGCGCCCGCATGATGTTGCTTGATCTCGTCGATCATTTTCGAGTAGCTCTTTTTGATGAACTCGCGCAGAAAACCGACGCCGAAAACCCCGCCGACCGCAATGTGAGTCGAACTGACCGGCAGACCGAGCTGCGAGGCAACAATGACCGTCAGTGCGGCTGCCATCGCAATACAGAAGGCCCGCATCTGGTCGAGCTCGGTAATTTCGCTCCCCACGGTACGTATCAGCTTGGGGCCGTAGAGCATCAAGCCGATGGCGATGCCAATGGCACCGACCATCATGACCCAAAGCGGAATCGAAGCCTTGGTGCCGACATGACCGCTTTGCACGGCATCTGCAATGGCCGCCAGCGGGCCAACAGCGTTGGCCACATCATTGGCACCGTGGGCGAAGCTGAGCAGTGCCGCAGCAAATATCAGGGGCACGATGAAAAGGGTATTGATGCTCGCCTTGGTATTTTCGAGGGTAGGGAGCTTGCGGGTCATCGAGATACCCATCAGCCAGTGGGTCAGCAGGCCAATCACCGCGCCCGTGCCCAAGGCGGTACCCAGTCCGACCTTCCAGACCTTGCCCAAGCCCTTGATCATCAGGTAGGCGGCAAATGAAAACGCCATGATGCCGATCATTATCGGGACCATGCGCCGTGCTGCGGCGACCATGTCTGCCCGATAGGTGATGGTGCGTTTTATCCAGAAGAGAAATCCAGCCGCAATCACGCCGCCCAGTACGGGAGAAATAACCCAGCTCGCGACGATTCCGCCCAGTTTGCCCCAGTTGGCGGCTTCGACACCGCCTGCCGCTATGCCGGCGCCCAGCACGGCGCCGATGATCGAATGCGTGGTCGAAACGGGAGCACCAAACGCCGTGGCGATATTGAGCCAGAGGGCGCCGGCAAGCAGGGCGGCGGTCATCAACCAGATAAAGCGGTCGGTACCCGCTATCGCTTCGGGATTGATGATGCCTTTCTGTACGGTGGCGACCACGTCACCACCCGCCACCAGTGCGCCCGCCATTTCGAAAATGGCGGCAATCAGGATGGCGCCGGCCATGGTAATCGCCCGGGAGCCCACCGCCGGTCCGACGTTGTTGGCCACGTCGTTGGCACCGATGTTCATCGCCATGTAGCCGCCAATCATGGCGGCTATGATCAGCATAACTCCATGCGGCCCGTTGATTCCTATCGACAGGCTGGTGAAGAGCATGATCCCAATGATGAAAAACAGGCCGGTACCCAGGCGCATTGACTCCCGTCGCCCGCGCCTGGTGGCCTTCTCTAATTCGTCTAGATCCTTGAGTTCCATTTTTGCTTTTCCCTGAGCGTACTAGTTATTTAATTAGTTTACATAATGCCAATTATGCGCAGTAATATTCACACTGAAACGTCGAGATTCCCCGGATTATCGGACGTTCAGAAACTTTTGCAGGTAATCGGCAATTTCCTTGAATTTGAGTTGTTCAGCCAGTTGCCAGGCTGTATGACCGTCCGGATCCGTCAGGTTCCTGTCGGCTTTGGCAGCCACAAGCTGTTTGACCAGGTCAAGACGTTCCGCCTTGACCGCCAGCATCAAAGCGGTTTGTCCATTGGGCGCACGCACATCGAGTTGCGCACCACGAGCGATCAACATGCTTGTCATCTCGCCGTTTCCGGAGAACACCGCATAGTGCAACGGCGTCCAGCCGGATGGATTGAGATCCGCCTTGTGGTCGATCAGCAGTTTCGCGGTGTCCAGTTTTCCATTCAAGGCGGCCAGGGACAAGGCGGTGTCGCCATACTGGTTACGCCGATTGACATTGGCCCGGCTGGCCAGAAGCGACTTCACCACCTCTGTATTACCGTTACGGGCTGCCATCATCAACAGGGTCGTACCTTGACGATCTGCTGTATTGACGTCCATGCCCCGATTGAGAAATTCGATAACTTTGGCTGTGTCATTGCCTTCTGTGGCGATGATGATATCTTCGTAAGCACCCGCCCGAACTGCGTTGGCGGAAATCAGTAAAGTCATTATTAACAGAAACTTATACATGTTTTTGGACACCAAAAAGTCGGAAAAAATTGCTCGTCGTGGTATCCGCCAGCTCTTCAAGCGTTACCCCCCGTAATCGGGCGACTTCTTCGGCGACATGCAAAACCAGCGCCGGATGGTTCAATTTGCCCCGATGCGGAACCGGAGCAAGATAGGGTGAATCGGTTTCGACCAGGATTCGGTCGGCGGGGACAAAGGCGGCTACCTCTTTTATTTGTAGCGCGTTCTTGAAAGTAACGATGCCGGAAAGCGATATATGAAAGCCCAGATCCAGGGCTGCTTCAGCCACGGCACGGGTTTCGGTAAAGCAATGGAAGACTCCGCCCACGTCACTGGCACTCTCTTCCTTCAATAGCCGCAACGTGTCGGCCGCCGCTTCGCGTGTGTGAATAATCAAAGGCTTATGACTGCTGCGTGCAGCTCGAATATGGGTACGGAAACGTTCGCGCTGCCACTCCAGGTCACCTTCAAGCCGGTAGTAGTCGAGACCGGTTTCGCCAATGGCGACGACTTTCGGATGCTCGGCCAGGCGAACCAGTGTGGCCTGATCCGGCTCTTCGCCATCTTGCGTATCCGGATGTACGCCGACTGCGGCAAACAGATTCGGGAAACGCCCGACCAGTGACAGCACCCCCGAAAAACGTTCCAGCGTCACCCCGGCGATGAGTGCCCAGCCGACCTTGTTGGTGGCCATGGCCGCCAGCAGTTCCTCTTCCCGCCCTTCAAAATCCGGGAAATCCAGATGACAGTGGGAATCCACCAAAAGGGTGTTCATGATCGGGTCGGTCTCAGAGCGCGCAAAAAATGTGCGGCCAGATTTTCAAGAAAAAGCAATTGATTCAATGGGTGACGTGCGCTCCGACGAAACTGGTGGAGCTCCCGCCAGGCCGCCAGCAGGGCAATGGGGTTCAGCTTGGCGACTGATTCCGGTCGCGCCCAGCCGGCATGATAACGAATTTGCCCGGTCAACCGCTCTTGCGTGAGATCGAACAGCCAGCGCTGAACGCCTTCCACCAGATGCTCCATGCGAAACTTGCCGTCGCCTTTAAGCAGTCCGTCCCACCGCGCGGCCAGGGCAATTGGATCTGCAGGCGGTGACATCAGCGTGTCCACCAGCGCGTTTATCGGGGCCAACTGTCCCTGCTCATTCCATTCGGCGACGCGCATTGGCGCGCCGCCAGCCAGAGCGAGGTAGCGGGCCGCATGGTGCTGCAGCCCCTTTCCCGTCAGCCACTGAGTTGCCGCAGTGTTGTCCGGCGCTCCGAATGGAACACTGCGGCAGCGACTGCGGATTGTGGGTAGTAGTGATTTCGGCTTTGATGAAACCAAAATAAAATAAACACTTGATGGAGGTTCCTCAAGTATTTTAAGAAGAGCATTTGCCGCCGGTGCATTCATCGCTTCGGCTTCGGTAACGAGTACCACGCGATTGCCGTTGCGATGACTGCCGGTGAGTACAAATCCTTCAAGCTCACGAATCTGATCGATGCGAATGAGGGTTGCACTGCGTTTTTTGCTCTTTTCGCTCTTTTCTGCCGACGCATCATCCGACTCGTCATCTCCATCCGGGGCGACCCGACGAAAGTCCGGATGGTTACCGGCGTCCAGCCAACCGCACGCCTGACATTGACCGCATGCAGTGTGGGCCGGCGTAACCGCTTCGCACAGCAGCAGCGCGGCGATCTGTTCCGAGAATGCCGATTTGCCGACTCCCGCCGGACCGACCAACAGCATGGCGTGCGGCAAGCACTCCAGCCCTTGTCCAAGCAGGAGCTCCCTTACGGAATCATTCCATTTTGAATGAATTAAATCAAAGTGTTGCAATTATTTTCTCAAGTAATACATTAATCACATCCGGCGCCTGCGTGGCGTCAATTCGCTGGACTCGAGTGGGGTGCTCGTCCGCTATTTTCAAATAAGCGGCACGCACGCGCTCGAAAAACTCCGCCTGCTCCTGTTCGAAGCGATCACGATTTCCGCTGGCGGCGCGGAGGCGCTCCTGGGCAACGGCGACCGGCGCGTCAAAAAAGAAGGTCAAGTCCGGTTGCAGATCGCCCAGTACCCACCTTGAAAGTGTCTCAAGCTTGTTCCAGTCGAGGCCGCGCCCTCCTCCCTGATAGGCAAACGAGGCGTCGACGAAGCGATCGCAAACCACCCATTCGCCTCTGGTCAGCGCCGGTTCAATCACTTGTGCCACGTGTTCGCGGCGGGCGGCGAACATCAGCAGGGCTTCGGTTTCAAGGTGCATGGGCTCTGCCAGCAGCACAGCGCGCAGTTTTTCGCCTAGAGGCGTGCCTCCGGGCTCGCGGGTGGCCACCACCACGTGGCCCTGTCGACGCAGATGTTCGACCATCCAGCTGTGTTGGGTACTTTTCCCGGCACCGTCAATGCCTTCAAAACTGATAAAACGGCCACGTTTCATGGAGGGTCAGCGCCTCTGGTACTTGTCGACGGCGCGATTATGTGCCGTCAGGGACTTTGAAAATTCACTGCTTCCGTCGCCACGGGCGACAAAATAGAACATGTCACTCGGTGGCGGATTGGCGGCAGCCTGGATCGACGCCAGCCCGGGCATGGCGATCGGGGTCGGCGGCAGGCCGGCGCGGGTATAGGTATTCCATGGCGTATCGGTCTGCAGGTCGATTTTGCGCAGATTGCCGTCAAAGCGTTCGCCCAGTCCGTAAATCACCGACGGATCGGTCTGCAGCAGCATGCCACGCCGCAAACGATTGACAAATA
Source organism: Sulfuritalea sp. (assembly GCA_021738105.1). Next base: position 16,162 of record JAIPCS010000008.1, on the reverse strand, counting down.
CGGCTGCAATCTGGGGGCGATCGACCGACCGACCGGTTTCTTTTTCAATGATAGACGCCAGTATCAGCAGCTCGTAAGGTGTTTTGAGTGGCAAACTGCTGTCGCGCCGCTCCCAGACGGCGGCGAGCCGTTTCTGCATGGCGAGGTAGGCGCGGCGCAGTACGTCAATGTCGCTGCTACCTTTGTGAAACAGATAGGTATCGGGGAAAAACAGGCCTTCGGGGTGACTTTCCCGCGCGCCGATCTGGGCCAGAATTTCGGCATCGGTCAATGCATGCGTATCGTGGGCAAGGTCAGGATGCGCGTTCAAGGTCGCACGCCACTGGCGGAAACTCTTGCCCTCAACCAGTACCAGCTCGGTCTGCATGACATCACCGCGTGTCAGCTTTTCCAGCAACCCGAGGGCCGTCAAGCCGTCCTCGACCTCATAGCTGCCGGCTTTGATCCGCGCGGAACGATTCATGAGACGCCCCAGCCATTCCAACTGCCAGGCCGGCAAATCGATGCCGGCCGCCTCAATCACCTGGGCAGCAGTGCGAAGACTTGCCTTGGCCGGTATGGAGAACATTGTCGGGTTGCTACGCATCGGTAAATGACGCACGGAAAACCAGCTTGTACCCGCGATTGCTGCAATAAAAACGAGGACGACCAGAAGCAGGACGATCTTGAAAGTACGCATGAAGGCTTGAATATGAACCGGTGGGGCGCAATCTGAGGGTTAGCGCGATAATAGCACTCCCCCCTTTCATCTACCCGGACGTTTTTCATGACTCAGGAATGGATTTCATCGCTTGTCAGCCAAGGGCTGACGGAGGATCGCAGCCACTTTGCCAATGCAGCAGCCGAGCTGCACGACGCTCGCGACGGCGCCGTGATTGCGCCGCTGTGCGACCAGGGTGTCATTCGTGCCAGTGGTGAGGACACCGCGGTCTTTCTTCACAACTTGCTGACCAACGACATCAAGGGCATTCCGCCGAATGGCGCACGCTTTGCCGGACTGTGTACGCCAAAGGGGCGACTGCTGGCCTTGTTTCTGGTCTGGCGGGAAGCTGATGATTTTCTGCTGATGCTGCCGCGCGAGATCCTGCCGGCAATATTGAAGAAGCTTTCGATGTACGTGCTGCGTTCCAAGGTCAAGCTCAGCGATGCCACCGAGGAGCGGGCTTTGCTCGGCATTTCGGCTCCCGCGAATGTGATTCAGGCAGGAAAGCTGCCGGGTGGCGAGGCGGCAGTGAATCTGCCGCGCTTCGGTGTCCTTGCGATAGACGGCGGTCAGGCAATCCGGCTCGACGATACGCGCTACTTGCTTGCACTTGAGGCGACAGCCGTCAGCTCATGTTGGCAGCAGCTCACGTCCTCGGCAAAACCCGTCGGGCTGGCGGCATGGCACTGGCTGGAAATCGCTGCCGGGCAGCCGAACGTGGTCGCGGCGACTCAGGAAGCGTTTGTGCCGCAAATGCTGAATATGGAATTGCCGGCGGTGGCCGGCGTGAGTTTCAGCAAAGGCTGCTATCCGGGGCAGGAAATTGTCGCCCGCACTCAATATCTGGGCAAGGTCAAACGGCGCACCTATCGCGCCGGCCTTGCCAGCGAAGCAATCCCGGGAACCCATGTCTATGCGCCGGAAACCGGTGACCAGCATTGCGGCGCCATCGTGAGTGTGGCGCCCTCCCCGTCCGGCAACTTCGAGTGTCTGGTCTGCGTCCAGATCGGTGCCGTGGAGGCCGGTGAAGTGCATGTTGGCGCGGTTGATGGCGAACGACTGGAGTTTCTACCCCTGCCCTATTCGATCGACTGACGTCCGGGATGTGCCTGATTCTGGTCGCCTGGCGGGTCCATACTGACTATCCGCTGGTGGTCGCAGCCAATCGCGACGAATTTTTCGCCCGACCGACTGCCCCCGCCGAGTTCTGGAACGATACCCCGCAGTTGCTGGCCGGGCGCGATCTGGAGGCGGGCGGTACCTGGATGGGCGCAACGCGCAACGGGCGCTTTGCCGCCTTGACCAATTTCCGCGATCCGGCGCAAAACAAAAGCGGCGCGCCTTCCCGCGGTAGCCTGGTGGCGGATTTTCTTGCCGGTGGTGAATCGCCCGCAGACTATCTCCAGCAAACCGCCGCTACTGGGCAGGCGCGCAATGGCTACAACCTGCTGGTCGGCGATGGCGAATCCTTGTGGTGGTCGTCGAATATGAGCGGCGAGGCGCGATCGCTCGCCCCAGGTGTGTACGGCGTCTCGAATCACCTGCTTGACACGCCCTGGCCAAAAGTCGGGGCTGGCAAGACGGCATTGGCGTTGGCGCTCGACCGTCTGCCGCACGATCAGGCCTTGTTCGAGTTGTTGCAGGATGACGGAATCCATCCCGATGAGCATCTCCCACAGACTGGGGTTCCGCTCGACTGGGAGCGTTTGCTGTCATCCGCGTTTGTTCGGTCACCCGACTACGGCACGCGCAGCTCCACTGTATTGTGCGTCGGCAACGACGGCTGGATCAGCTTCGACGAACAGACCTGGCTGGCGGGCACACAGCGGGGCCAACGGCTTCGTTATCGCTTCCCGATGCAGTAGGTGCGATCTGTGCGCGCCATGCTAGGACTGGATATCGCGCACCATGGTCTGATGGGCGATGCCCGCTTCCATGAACTCGGGGCCGTGCTCGACGAAGCCGAAACGCCGATAAAAGCCGCACACCCGGGATTGTGCATTCAAGGCCAAATGATTCTTGCCCAAGCGCCGAGCTTCTTCGAGTAATCGCTCGAGTAGAGCGCGGCCCACCCCCGCTCCCCGCTGCCCGGCCAGCACGGCCATGCGACCAATATGTCCGTCGGGCAACAATCGTCCGGTGCCGACAGGATTGCCGCCAGCATCCCTGGCGAGCACGTGATGGCTGACAGCATCGTTTTCATCATGTTCAAGCTCAACCGGGACGTTCTGCTCTTTGACAAACACGTCATCGCGCACCCGACGCGCGGCATCGGCAATCTCGCCCCATGGCCCGGCAGAAACCCCGAATTCAACAATATCGACCGGAACATACAGCGGAACCCGGTCAAACAATTCGATGATGTCCTCGTTTCTCATGCGCACGCAACCGATCGAGCCGGGGGAGCCCATGGCAACCGCATCCGGCGAGCCATGCAGATAGATGTATCGGCGCATGGTGTCGAACTCACCCAGCCGGTTGCGGCCCGGCTCGGTACCCGACAGCCATAGAATTCGCGTCAGGATCCAGTCGCGACCGGGAAATTGCGCCGCGAGCTGCGGGGTCCACACTTCACCCGTTGGTCGCCGGCGCACGAAGACGGTATTCGCCGTCTCACCAGCGCCGACTTTTGCGCGCACGATGTGCCGGCCACGCGGCGTGCAGAAACTGCCATTTCGTTCGCCTGCTCCGTTTCTGGCGGTCGATACAAGGTAGCGCTGCAGCAGGTCACCGTGATCGTTGTGAAGTTCCAGGGTTTGTTGCGGCAGACTGATGCGGATGCGCATGCGTATCTTCGATTTAGGCAAGCAGCGTGCGGCTGCGGCGTGCTGCAAAAAAACTCGATAGCAGACTGCCGCACTCGTCTGCCAGCACTCCACCGACAATCTCGGTGTGATGATTCAGGCGGGATTCGGCGAACAGGTCAATGACGCTGCCCGCAACACCGGTTTTCGGGTCGCGTGCACCGAACACCACGCGCTCGATTCGGGCGTGCATGATTGCGCCGGCGCACATGGCGCAGGGTTCCAGCGTGACATACAGGGTGCAGGCCGGCAATCGGTAATTGCCCCGTTGGGCAGCCGCATTGCGCAGCGCCATGATTTCGGCGTGCGCTGTCGGATCATGTCGGCCAATCGGCTGATTGAAGCCACGGCCAATAATCGTGCCGTCGCTGACCACCAGTGCACCCACCGGCACTTCGCCGGCGGCACCGGCTTCACGAGCCAGATCGAGCGCCAATGCCATGTAGCCCTTATCGTCCATGAAAGGGATTATGGCCTGCTGCGCTCGATCCGGGCAACCGACTCAGGCGTTTTTGCCAACAGCCTCGCTTGTCTCGATCAGCTTTGCCTGCGCCGCCGCCAGTCGCGCAATCGGCACCCGCGGTCCCGAACACGAAACATAAGTCAGACCGATGCTGTGACAAAACTGGATCGAGCCGGGATGGCCGCCGTGCTCGCCGCAAATGCCGACTTTCAGGTCCGGCTTCGTCTTGCGCCCTTCACTGACAGCAAGCTTCATCAGTTCGCCAACGCCTTTCTGGTCGAGGACCTCGAAGGGATTGTCCTGAAGAATTCCCGCTTCGACATAGGCTGGCAGAAATTTGTTCTCGGCATCTTCGCGACTGAAGGAGAACGTCGCTTGCGTCAGGTCGTTGGTGCCGAAGGAGAAGAATTCGGCGTCTTCCGCCATGCGACCGGCGCGCAGGCAGGCGCGCACCACTTCGAGCATGCTGCCGAACTTGACGTCGACCTTGATGCCATGGGTCAGTTCAACGACCTTGTGCAGACGCTGCACGTAGCTGTGAATACGGCGTAATTCCTCGACCGTCGCCACCTGGGGCACCATGATTTCGGGATGGACTTCAGTTCCTTCCTTGGCGCACAAGGCAGCGGCTTCCAGGATCGCCTGAATCTGCATCATGTAGATCTCGGGATAGGTGATGCCCAGACGTACGCCGCGATGGCCAAGCATGGGATTGACTTCGGACAGGGCTCGAACCTTCTTGAGAACGGTTTCCTTCTTGTGGATCGCATCGACCTCGAGGTGGCCGTCCTTGAATTCCTTCATGCCCACCGATAGCTTGCTCAAGCCGTCGGAGTATTGTTGGTATAGCCGGGGGCTGAGCAGCTTGAGGGTTTCCGGGAGTTCTTCCAGCGCCTTGATGGAATCTCGCATGTGATGCAGGTGGGCGATTTCCAGTTCGAGTTGCGCCGCCGTCGGTAAAAATTCATGCATTGGCGGGTCGAGCAGGCGTACGGTGACCGGCAGGCCCTTCATGGCCTTGAAGATGCCCTTGAAGTCGGCACGCTGAATTGGCAGCAGGCGATCCAGAGCTGCCTGACGTTCCTCGGTGGATTCGGCAAGAATCATTTCCTGAACGATAGGCAGACGATCCGAGCTGTTGAACATGCGCTCCGTGCGGCACAGGCCGATGCCCATGGCACCAAAGCGCCGCGCTCGCGTGGCGTCGTCGGGTGTATCGGCATTGGCCATCACTTTGAGCTGGGCCACATCGTCGGCCCATTTCAGCAAGATTTCCATATCTTCCGAAAACACCGCTTCGACCGTAGGAACATCTCCGGCGTAAACCTTGCCACTGCTGCCGTCGATGGTGATGACATCGCCTTCATGCAAGGTTGTTTCGCCGATGATGGCGCGACGGGCAATATCGTCGATAACGATCGCTTCACAACCGGAAACGCAGGGCTTGCCCATGCCGCGCGCTACCACGGCGGCATGGGACGTCTTGCCACCACGACTGGTTAGAATGCCCTGCGCCTTGAAGAAGCCGTGGATGTCTTCGGGCTTGGTTTCCTCGCGAACCAGGATGATGCGCTCGCCTGCACTTCCTCGTTCCTCCGCAGTGTCTGCGTCGAACACGATCTTGCCCGAGGCGGCGCCCGGGGATGCCGGCAGGCCGGTCGCCAGAGGCTTGCCTTTGAAATTTTCGACCAGCTGCGGGGCCAGCATTTGCTCGAGCAAGGTCGGATCAATTCGCATCAGGGCTTTTTCGCGGGAGATCAGTCCTTCGTGATGCATTTCCACCGAAGTGCGCAACATCGCGCGCGCATTCATCTTGCCGTTGCGCGTCTGCAGGCAGTAGAGCTGGCCTTTTTCGATGGTGAATTCGAAATCCTGAACCTCCGCATAGTGCCCTTCGAGCCGGGAATGCAATTCCTGCAACTGCCGGAAAATTTCCGGCATTTCCTTTTCCATTTCGGCGATCGGCTTCGGCGTGCGAATACCCGCTACTACGTCTTCGCCCTGGGCGTCAGTCAGGTACTCACCATAGATGATGTTTTCGCCAGTGCCAGGATTGCGGGTAAACCCGACACCGGTACCTGAATCAGAGCCCATGTTGCCGAATACCATGGTGACGATATTCACCGCGGTACCACTGGCCATGGCTTTGGTGATCTTGAACTGCCGACGATAATCAATCGCTCGCTTGCCGTTCCAGGAACGGAAAACCGCGCCGATGGATATCTCCAGTTGTTTATAGGGATCCTCGGGGAAGTCCTTGCCTGTATGACGTTTGACAATGGCCAGAAATTCATCGGCCAACTCCGCCAAATGTTCTGCCTTGAGATCGACATCCTGTCGAGCGCCATAGCGGGCCTTGATCTTCGCCATTGCCGAGTCAAAATGCTCGTCCGCGACCCCCAATGCAATTTTGCCGAAAAGCTGAATGAATCGCCGCCAGGCGTCATACCCGAAACGCGCATTTCCCGTCAGTGCAATCAAACCCTTCAGGGTGGTGGAATTGAGTCCCAGATTGAGAATGGTGTCCATCATTCCTGGCATCGACATGGCCGAGCCGGAGCGAACCGACACCAATAGTGGATTTTCAGCGCCGCCGAATGTCTTTCCGGTCTTTTTTTCCAGCGCTTTCATATGAGCGAGTGTTTCGTCCATCGCTCCTTCCGGCAATTTGTCTTTTTCAAGAAAAGCCAAACAGGCATCCGTAGTAATGACGAATCCCGGAGGGACATTCAGACCAATTTGCGTCATTTCGCACAGGTTGGCCCCCTTGCCTCCCAGCAGCATCTTGTTCTTGCCATCGCCCTCTTCGAAGGCGAATACCCATTTACTCTTCATTACTATCTCCCCAGTGTAAATCCGTTAAATTGACGCTATGCACAAATATTGCCACTCAATCGATTCTTGCGGCGTGGTTTTTAATGAAAACCATTGACTTCTCGATAAGGGAATTCCATCAACACGCAAGATGCGGTAAATTAATCGCAGTTCGGCGAATGACGAATGACACTTCACCGTTCGCAAAGCATTCACGTTGATTGAGAATGCGAATCTCCTATATTCTATTTTATCGACCCGTTTCTGCGCTTCATTTTTCAACTCAGACACCCTTTACCAGAGATCGCCATGGACATCGTTAGACAAAAGCAAATCAGGGAATGGGCCTTGCTTGGGCTTGTCGGCATGATGGCTCTGGTTGCCAATCTCCCGGGTGAATTGCTGGCCAGCATCGGCATAGAGACTGGTCTGGTCATGGCGGTATTGGGATTGATGGTGGTGTTGGCGCTGTTTCTGTATGTGCGCTTCTTTTTTTTCCTGCTCTATACCCTGCTGGCAGTGGGTGCCAATTTGCCTGAACAATGGGCGGATAGCCTGCACATCAGCCAGGGGCCGATGCTGATGGCACTTATTGCCATGGTTGTCCTGTCACTGATGAATTATGGTGCCAAATTGATGCCGTCTGGACTGGAACACAAAAAGCGCAAACAGAACCCTGAGGCAACACAGGTCCTGCTCAATGCCATTGATCGGGGCAATGATTCCTATGTCAAAACCGTGCTTTCCATGGATTTCGACCTCGATACCGTGGACGTTTCCGGCATGACACCGCTGATGCGTGCCGCGCAGCGCGGGAATTTCAAGGTCGTCCAGATGCTCATCAAGCGTGGAGCATCACCGCTGATCGCCGGCCCGACAGGCAAAGCTTCGGATGTCGCTCTGGCACACAATTTCCCGTCTGTCAGTGAATATCTCAGACGGGTTGAGGAAGTGCAAATCGCCGAATCCGCCAAACACCTGGATAACCCGTCGCCGGGCGAATCAGCGATAGTTGCTTAGCGTTCCTCCTCCACAAGCATTAATGCTGCCAAGATACGCGCGAATAGCTCGCGCGCGGGTCAGCGATTGATTTAGCCATACCCGCATCCGGCTTAGAATATCGGGGATCCTGACTTTCAATCCAAGTCATCTTGGATCAAAAAGTGGCGATCGTTTTGTCAGTGCGGGCTTCATCAGAAGATCTTCCTTTATGACGTGATCGATCAGCCAGCTTCGCAGCAACTCAGTGAAATGCTCCATTGAGGGATCAGTCCAATCGTCCTCGATTTCCTGGTGAAGCTGGTCAAGTCTTGCAAGCAAAGCCTCGTGCGAGTCGTGCAAGCTCGATGCATTCTTGTATCCCACGCTTTTGGCAATTTTTTCTTCCGCAGCGAAATGTGTTTTCGAATAGCGGGAGAGTCGGTCGAACGCACTGCCCAGCCCGTCTCGACTCCTTGTCTTCATACATTCTTCAACCTGATTGATAATATCAATGAGATGCTTGTGATCTGAGTCGATCAAGTCATTTCCAACGCTTAGCTGTTCTCGCCACACAAGGCTCATATCGAACTCCTGTCAAATACGGCAAACCTGAGCGAATGACGCACAAAACCATCGCCGCCGACTACCTAAAGGGTGCAATATAGTAAGTCGAGAACTTGCGAGATTGAGTCAAGTCAACGTATGGCAATCGATCAGTCGACGCATTGCCTTGCCGAGTTTCCTTCAATAGATCTTTGTCAGGTCGGATCAGTGGTTCGTCCAGCCGTGTCGCCAACGCCGAGTTTCGATCAACCGACTCGCTCCAGGCGCCCGAGTTGACGTCCCAACTCCTGTTCCATACGCTCTGCAGCACGGTTGATAGCGCGGCCCATATCGCTGGACAGATCTTCAACAATCAAAGCTGAATGATTCTTCAGGCTCACCACAACGCGACAGAGCATATCCACACCGCCGCGCTCAGGGCCGTTGATATCACTCAAGCGTACGTTTACCTGCTCAATCGCGTGAGTAAATCGCGACAGGGTCGCAGTGATTTTCCGCATCGCATACTGACGCAAACCTGTGGCGTGAGGCAGGCGAATGGTTTTTACTTGAATTTCCACGGCGACGCTCCCGATGGATGAAAAGCGTCAATCTAGTTGAATACATACATAGATAAAAGTCGTATGATTATTATCGTTAGTGCGGAAAAAACGAAACAATAACACTCATATGAATCTCAAACACCTCTACTACTTTTGGAAAGTCGCCAAACATGGCGGCGTCGTACGCGCTGGAGAAGCCATTCATATCACTCCGCAAACTATGAGCGCCCAGATCAAACTGCTTGAAGATAGCCTGGGTACTTCCCTGTTCTCACGCCAGGGGCGTTCACTGGAATTGACCGATGCCGGCCGCCTGGCACTTGAGTACGCTGATGAAATGTTCGCCCTGGGTGCTGAACTGGAACAGGTGATTCGCCACTATCCACAGGGGCGACCCACTGAATTCAGGGTGGGTGTTTCGGATGCCGTGCCCAAATCGCTGGCCTACAATTTGTTGAGGCCGGCAGTAAAACTGCCCGAAGCCGTACGAATCGTCTGTCGGGAGTGGCGTCTGGAAAGGCTGCTTGCCGAACTCGCCCTGCACCGCCTCGATCTTGTCATCTCCGACACCGCCATCCCTCCCTCGGTTGACGTTCGCGCTTACAGTCATCGCCTCGGTGAATCCGCGCTGAGCTTTCTTGCGCATCCTGATCTCGCACGGCAAACGACCGGAGAGTTTCCCCATAGCCTCGGTCAACTACCTCTTCTTGTCCCCGGAGACGATTCTTCGGCGGGACGCAAACTTAAAGAATGGCTCGACAGGAAAAGACTGCGGCCCAACATCGTGGGTGAATTTGACGACAGCGCGTTAATGACAGCTTTCGGACGAGAGGGCGTTGGTGTCTTTCCAGTGCCAAGTGTGTTGGAAGACGAATATCTTGAATCTGGTGAATTAACCGTGATTGGACGTGCTCCGGATCTTCGAATCGAATACTTTGCCCTCTCGGTCGAGCGTAAGGTACGCCATCCATGCGTACTGGCGATCACTGAATCAGCACGTTTGGGCTTGGACCAGGAACCAGGCTGACATTCCAATGGCTTTCGGAGATCAGCTCGTTTACTTCGGTTTTTACGAAGTAAACGAGCTGATAATGCGAATTGATGGAGCTACAAACCGCCCATACACTCTTACTGATGAGTTTCTTTTGAAACAAACCCAACACTGCAAGGAAAACCAAATGAACAGTCTGAACGCCGTACCGACCGCCGTTGTCCTTGAAGGCTCACGGTCACTGCTTGCAACAAACAGCATGATTCGTAATACCTACATGCTGCTCTCCATGACATTGCTGTTTTCCGCAGCCATCGCGGCTATTTCGGTAGCGCTTCGCCTGCCGCATCCGGGCATCGTTGTGACCTTGGTGGGCTACTTCGGTCTCTTGTTTATCACCACCAAGTTGCGTAATAGCGGGTGGGGTCTGGTTTCGATATTCGGGCTCACCGGGTTCATGGGTTACACCCTGGGGCCAATCGTCAGCCACTACCTCGGTCTGCCCAACGGTGGCCAGACGGTCATGACCGCTATGGGCGGCACAGCGGCAATTTTTCTCGGACTGTCCGGCTACGCGTTGACCACGCGCAAGAACTTCAATTTCATGGGCGGCTTCCTGATGGCGGGCATTCTGGTGGCGTTTCTAGCCGGCCTGGCCGCAATATTCTTTGAGATGCCGGTAATGTCGCTCGCCGTGTCTGCAGCGTTTGTACTGCTGATGTCCGGCCTGATTCTTTATCAGACCAGCAACATCGTTCACGGCGGTGAAACCAACTATGTGATGGCAACAGTCACCCTCTTCGTTTCCATCTTCAACTTGTTTACCAGCTTGTTGCATCTGCTCGGTTTCATGAACAGCAGCGACTAGATTCAAGGCCCCTTTATTGAATATTGCTTCATGAAACGCCGATCGATCCAGTCTTTCCAGCGCCACGCCCAGGCGCCGGAGGCTGACCAGCCACCCCAAGAGACGATGGCTTCGCGAGGACCGGTGGCGAGCAGGTAGAGTGTGCGCCGTTGTGGCGAATGCGGTGCGAGCGGCAATCCATACAACTGGTTTTTTAGATTTCTGCTCAGCACCGGACCCGCTCGCACGGCATAAACGCCAGACTTGGCGTGAGGTGCATCGATTCTCGTCGCCACGTCACCTGCGGCAAAAACATTCGCATGAGAGATGCTTTGTTGCCCCTCTCCCACCGCGATGAATCCGTCCTGCGCCAGTTGCAGCCCACTATCGAGCAGCCATTTCGGTGGGGAGACTCCCGTCGCGGCAACCACGCAATCCACCTCCAGTTCGCGGCCATCGCTCAATGTCAAACCAGCGGGTGAACCTGAGGCTATGCCGGACACCCGCTGCACACCTTGAGCCGCCAATGCCAATGAAATTTGTTCGACGACTTTCTTTCCATGCCCTGGCAACAACGAATGGCCTTCAACCAGTAAGACCTCAGCCTGATTTTTCCCCAGCAACGAACCCAACCGATAGCGCATGGCCAAAGCGAGTTCGATACCTGCCGCACCGCCTCCAACCACGGCCACTCTCGCTGTTCCGGCCGCCGTAAACGCCGCCAATTGATGTACCCAGCTGACAATGAATTGTTCGAGCGGCCGAATCGGCAGCAGCTCTGAACCGGTCGCGGTGAGGCTGGATGCGTTGACTTGAGCTCCAACATCAAGCGACAAGCTGTCGTATGCAAGCTCGCCCGCCTGCGCGCAACGGACAAGACAGCGCTCGGCATCGATGCCAACGACACTGTCCTCAATCAAGCGGACACCGGCGGCGCTCGCGAGTGGAGCCAACTCGGCAGCGCATTCGTCGAGATGGTAGTGCCCTGCGATCCAACCCGGCAGCATGCCAGAGTAGATTTGCCTCGCGTAGGGCGAAACCAGAACAACTTCGACATCAGGCCATGTTCCGGCCGCCAGAGTTTTCAATACATTCAGGTGTGCATGTCCGCCACCGGCCAACACCAGGCGTTTCATGTGGATTGACAACTGTCGACCAGCATTTCGAATAGCTCTGGGCACATGGCCAATAGCCGGTCCACATCGTCGGGTCGATCGACATCCCACAAATAGTCAAGCTCACGCCAACTCAAACCCATCACCGCAAGTCGATGACGGGTTTGGGTCATGACGCGCTCGCTTCCCCAATCCACGTTCGCGAAAACCTCAAGGGAGGGTCGTTTCATTCCCAATAGTGCATATCCCCCATCTTCGACAGGAATCGCGACAGCATCTTGACCGCCCAAGGATAGGGCTGCATCGCGCAAATGCCCGATAGTCATTGCTGGACAATCCGTACCAATGACCAGCGCGCCGTCAGCCGTTGCTGCGTGATTCATCGCTATCCACATGCGGGTACCAAGATCACTCTGAACTTGAGTGTGCAGCGAAATCGCACCCAACGCACTACAGCGCTCGAAGTCACGATGTCTGATATCGCCTTCGCACCACAGGCTGACCGGCCCGACATCGGCAATCAGTGCCATGGCAACGGTTCGCTGCAACATCCAGCTATGGAGCTTCGCCGCACCATCGGTACCCAGTTTCGGGATGAGGCGTGTTTTCGCCTCTCCGGGTATTGGCGCCCGCGCCAATATCGCCACCCCAACTGGAGCGGGGGGGGCACTGTATTCGGAAGGCAATAGAGGTGTCATGATCTGAAGACAAGTGCAGAAATGATTCAATAATGCGCCGAAAGTTCAGAAAACCGGACAAGTCGTATTCGTGTCGACAAAACTCAATTCAGCAAAGCCGGCTCGAGCTTCGCTACCGGTATTGTCCGTGTCACTGGCAAGCGCAAGTCCATGCAAACGCGCAGGCGCATGACCAAAGGCCCGCAGGAAGTCTTCAAGGATATTGCGTCGCTCGGTCACCCATTTTCCTGCCTGGACATTGCCCGATTGCAGCACAAACATGCGCGCCCGATCGGTATAGGCGTTGTTCTGAATCGTACCGACCGGTTGTCGATTGTCCCAGACATAGCTTACGGCGGCATCCGGCACCTGGTCACCATAGATTGAGCGCGCCAGTACCAGGCCGGCGCGCGTCAATAAGCCCAGTTGATCTTTCGGCACATCGAAGCTCAGATATACCCGTGCAGCAAAATCGTCACCCGTTTTTTGGGTCATGTCAGCGCGGGCCACGCTTGAATCGATTCGCCATTGCCAGCACAACACTGGAGTCTTGTTCAGATCAATGGTCAGCGGGCGCGCCAGCAACGCCATGCTGTTTATGGCGTGCGCTTCAATTGCGTCGACTCCGCCCCATTCGCGCATTCGATAGCGGGTGGGCGGAACTTTCTTGTTGATCTGCTCAACCCGCCATGGTGTGGGCAGGTCACCCTGCATTGCACTGAATTTGCCGACCCATACCGTCTCTGCGATGGCTGAAGGAGCGATCAAGACAAATATCAACAGCCAGATCGGCTGGACAGACCCTGCGACTGAACGAAGGTTCAACCGGGGCCCCTCCGCCATGCATGGTAGCGTTCGACCCAGGCCAACAAACCTGCCGGTGCATGGGCCTTTTTCCAAACTCCGGCGACATACTTGTTGGCTTCGGCCATGGTCGGATAGATGTGAATCGTGCCCAAAATCTTGTTGAGCCCAATTCCCTGCTTCATCGCCAACACATATTCGGCGATCAGATCACCGGCATGCTCTCCAACAATGGTGACGCCGAGGATCCTGTCTTTGCCAGGAACGGTGAGCACTTTGACAAAACCATGGGCTTCGCTGTCGGCGATCGCCCGGTCAAGATCATCGATGTCATAGCGACTGACTTCATAAGCAACACCCTGCTCCACCGCTTCCTGTTCATTGAGTCCGACGCGTGCCACCTCCGGTTCGACAAACGTGGCCCAGGGGATGACCCGGTAGTCGGCCTTGAACTTCTTGAATGGATCGAGCAGGGCATTGACTGCGGCATACCAAGCCTGATGTGCGGCTGTATGGGTGAACTGATAGGGCCCAGCGACATCACCGGCCGCGTAAATGTTGGGATAGTTGGTTTGTAAATACTCATTGGTATTTACCGTGCGCGTCGCCGGAATATCCAGCGTATCCAACCCGTAGCCTTTGACGTTGGCAATCCGGCCAACCGCCACCAATACCGCATCGAAAGGAATGCGGACATCGCGCTCCACGTTTCCATCCTCAATGCGCTCGGCAATCAGAATTTTTTCACCATCTTCGATCAGAAATTGCTTTGCACGATGATTGACCAGCACGTCGATTCCTTCGGCCCTGAATCGCCGAATCACGACTTCGGACACCTCGGGGTCTTCGCGAATCATGATGCGCGGCGCCATTTCAACCTGCGTTACGGTACTCCCGGACGCGGCACCCAGCCGAGCGAAAGCCTGTGTCAGCTCGCAGCCAATCGGCCCGCCCCCCAGCACCAGCAAGCGTTTAGGCAGTTCGCGCAACTCCCAGACGGTGTCCGAGGTCAGATAGCCGACGTCTTCGATTCCGGGTATCGGTGGCACAAAAGGCCGCGCGCCCGCCGCGATGACAATACTGCGAGTGCTCAGTCGCTCGCTGGCTCCATTGTGGCGCGTCACCTCCACTTCCCAGGGCGAGACGATCTTCGCCGTGCCTTCGATGACATCCACACCGAGGTCCGTATACCGCGCCACCGAATCATGCGGTTCCACGGTGCGCACCACGCTTTGTACCCGCTCCATCACCTCAGCGAATGAAAACTCGGCGCTGGCAGTACGGCAACCAAACTCCTTGGCCCTGGAAATATTCGACAACAGCTTGGCAGAGCGAATCAGGGCCTTCGACGGCACGCAGCCGGTATTGAGGCAGTCGCCACCCATCTTGTGTTTTTCGATCAAAGTAACCTTGGCTTTGACCGCTGCGGCGATATAGGCCGTGACCAGGCCAGCGCTGCCTCCGCCGATGACGATCAGATTGCGATCAAAGCGTTTCGGCTTGCTCCAGGGTGCATACACTTTGTTGGCACGGACAATCTCTACCACCTTACGTGCGATCAGAGGAAAAATTCCCAACAGCGTGAACGACAGAAGCAGTCCGGGAGAGAGGATGCCGGAAAGCGAGTCAATACGCGCCAGTTGCGTACCCGCATTTACATAAACCAAGGTACCCGCCAACATGCCCAGCTGGCTGACCCAGTAGAAAGTGCGGGTCTTCATTGCCGTCAGGCCAAGCAACAGATTCACCAAAAAGAATGGGAACGCCGGCACCAGGCGCAAGGTGAACAAGTAGAAAGCACCCTCACGCTTGATGCCGCTATCTATGCCCGCCATACGCTGACCGAAACGTTGCGCCACCCAGTCGCGCAACAAGAAGCGCGAAACCAGAAAAGCCAATGTGGCTCCAATGCTGGAGGCGAAAGAAACGATCAGCGTTCCCAGCCAGAGTCCAAATATTGCGCCACCCGCCAGCGTCATGATCGCCGCGCCCGGCAGCGACAGCGCGGTGACCAGTACATAGACTGCAAAATAGATCGCGATGGTCAATTTGGGATGATCGATACGCCAGGCGTCTATCATCGCCTGACTTTCTTTCAGTCCATCAAGGCTTAGATACTGCCCCAGGTCCAGCGCAAAATAGAGGCTGACAAGCAGAACGAGCGCCAGTACCAGTAGTATCTTCTTGAACGACACATGACCTCCAGAGTTAGTGGGCGCTTGAGCGACCCAAGGAATGCTTGATAGTCTTCGTAAAGCTTCAATTGCTTACAGCTGGCAGGGAACGTAAGCACGCGCCGCATTGTCCGACCATCAATGATCTGCAACCGGAGTCGCAATCATGAGCCAGGAAAACCTGCACGCCACCATCATTATCAACGGTAAGCCCGTTGAAGTGGAATGGACACCCATGGCGGATCGAGAAATGGCCAAACGCCACTCACCATTGATTGTCGAGCTTGAACTGTACTTTTCCTGCCTGGTAAAAAAGTTTGTTCACTTCCGCGAAGACTCCAGGGGCAAACCTATAGTCGCGGCGAGCGACAAACTGCATCTGTATTTTCGACCGGTCACATCAACCGCCTGCAGCTTTGAGGTCGCTGAGCGCCTGGGTCGTCAGCCGGAAATCGACATCGACAGCACAGCGGTGCGTCGGATTGCGCCAAAACGGGTGAGCATCGACCACGTTGACGGCAAGTGGTGCGGGAGTTTCGCCCTGTAACTGACTAATGCAGGGCGTTGCCGCTGTGTCGGGCTAAATTCAGGCATGGGGTTATCAGACTGAGACTGAGATAGAGCACAGCGCACCGCCTCGAATCAGTACGCCAAGAATGCCTGCAAGGTCGAATTCGTCATCA
>JAIPCS010000201.1 GCA_021738105.1 Sulfuritalea sp. | reverse complement strand
GATTTTCGCCCCGGCGAGATCGCAGCCGACTACGAACAGCATGGCGCCGCCTGTCTTTCGGTTTTGACCGACAAACAGTTCTTTCAAGGCTCTGCTGACTATCTGCGTGAGGCCCGGGCTGCCTGTGCGCTACCGGTATTGCGCAAGGACTTTCTGGTCGACCCCTACCAGGTGTATGAAGCCCGCGCCATGGGTGCAGATGCCATCTTGCTGATCGTCGCCGCCCTGTCCCTGACTCAAATGCAGGAAATGGAATCAATCGCCGAGAGTCTCGGCATGGCCGTGCTGGTTGAATCCCACGACGCTGCAGAACTGGATATTGCCCTGCAACTGAAGACGCCGTTGATCGGCATTAACAATCGCAACCTGCGCACATTCGAAGTCAGCCTTGAGACAACCCTGTCGCAACTTGGCCGCATTCCGAAGGACCGTATCGTGATCACGGAATCGGGAATTCTGACGCCAACCGATGTTGACCAGATGCGCAGTCAGGGAGTCAATGCCTTTCTGGTCGGAGAGGCCTTCATGCGCGCACAATCTCCAGGCGTCGAGCTGTCCCGATTGTTTTCCTGAAGTAGCAACTCGCGACAAAACCGGTCAGCACAAAAAGTTCCCAAAGGAACGCGCCGTGCTGGCGATGGGGACACGGTGACAGTTTCGCCATTCCAACTCCCGGCGCGGACTAGGCGCAACTGGTTCCGCTTGATACGGGAACGCCCAGCTTCTTGAGGAAAATATCCAGCGGACAGAACTTGGTGAAGCCGCTCTGGAACAGGTTGGCACCGACAAAGGCGGTGAACCACAGCCAGGAAAGACTGCTCATGTCGACCTGACCCATGACGTGGGCGAGGACCAGCGAGGCCATGATGAACAAACCGGCGATGATGCGAACGTATTGATTGACTGTCATGTGAATCTCCTTATTGCGATTGAATGATGCGGTCTTTCATGACCGCGAAATAAAGAACCGGGATCACCACCAGTGTCAGCACGGTGGAGACGAAAATGCCGAAGATCAGCGACAGCGCGAGGCCGGCAAAGATCGGGTCATCGACGATGAATAGCGCGCCGAGCATGGCCGCCAAACCGGTCAATACGATGGGTTTGGCGCGAATCGCGGCGGCCTGAATCACGGCCTCGGCAAAGTCCATGCCGCCGGTGACCTGCTCATTGATGAAGTCCACCAGCAGGATCGAATTGCGCACGATGATGCCGGCCAAAGCAATCATGCCGATCATCGACGTGGCGGTGTATTGGGCGCCGAACAGCGCATGGCCCGGCATTACGCCGATGATGGTCAGCGGAATCGGCGCCATGATGATCAGCGGCACCAGATAGCTCTTGAATTGCGCCACCACCAGCAGATAGATCAGGATCAGACCGACGGCATAGGCCAGGCCCATGTCGCGGAAAGTTTCGTAGGTCACCTGCCATTCGCCATCCCACTTCAGCGAATACTGCGCGTAGGGATCCTTGGGTTGCTTGAAGAAATACTCACCCAGCGTGCCGCCCTGCGTCAGCGCAACGCCCGCCAACTTGTTGCGGATGTCGAACATGCCGTACAGCGGTGAGTCGAGCTTGCCGCCCATGTCGCCGGTGACGAACACCACCGGCAACAGGTCCTTGTGGAATATCACCTTCTCGCGCAGCGTGTTTTTGACTTCAACTACTTCGGAAACCGGAACCATCTGTCCATCGCGGCCGCGCAGCTTGAGCTTGAGCAAGTGGTCGATGCTGTTCTGGCGTTCGGCCGGCAGCACAATTCGCACCGGAATTTCGTACTTTGCATCGCCATCGTGCACTGGCGTTACATCCTCCCCGGTCAGCCCCAAGCGCATCACATCAACAATGTCCTTTTGTGCCACGCCAAGCAGCGCGGCCTTGGCCTGCGCCACGTGCAGTACCAGTTTTGGCGCGTCTTCATCAATCGAGTCGTCGACGCCGATGATGTCGGCCGTGCCCTCGAAGGCTGCGCGCACCTGCCTGGCCACGGCGATTTGCCCTACGTAATCCGGCCCGTAGATTTCGGCGACGATCGGCGACATCACCGGCGGGCCGGGGGGCACTTCGACCACCTTGGCATTGCCGCCGTGCTTCAGCGCCACCGCCACCACCCGGTCGCGCACCGATACGGCGATCTCGTGGCTCTGGCGATCGCGATGCGCCTTGTCCACCAGGTTCACCTGGATGTCGCCCATTTCCGGCGCGCTGCGCAGGTAGTACTGGCGCACCAGGCCGTTGAAATTGATCGGGCTGGCGGTGCCGGCATAGGCCTGGTAGTCGGCGACTTCTTCGACCTGGGCGATCTCGGCTGATATCTCACGCAGCACTTTTGCCGTTTCTTCGAGCGGGGTACCCACCGGCATGTCGAGCACGATCTGGAACTCGCTCTTGTTGTCGAAGGGCAGCATCTTCAATACCACCAGCTTGACAAGGCCGAGGCTGACCGAGGCCATGATCGCCAGCAGAATACCGAACCAAAGTTTGCGCCGCGCGCTCCTTCCGGTGACGGGATCGAGCAGCGGTGTCATGATGCGGCGGAAGAAGCGGTCCAGCCTTGCGGTCGTGGCATCGCCGGCGTGACCTTCATCCCCCGTGTGCGCTGCCGATTTCATCAGCTTCAGCGCCAGCCAGGGTGTGATCACGAAGGCAATCGCCAGAGAGATGAACATGCCCATCGAAGCATTGATCGGGATCGGACTCATGTAGGGGCCCATCAGTCCAGTGACGAAAGCCATCGGCAGCAAAGCTGCAATCACGGTGAAAGTGGCCAGTATGGTCGGCCCACCGACTTCATCGACGGCTGGCGGAATGATCTGCCACATCGGTTTGTCGGGTTGCAGCATGTGCCAGCGATGAATGTTTTCCACCACCACGATGGCGTCGTCAACCAGGATACCGATGGAAAAGATCAGTGCGAAGAGCGAAACACGGTTCAGCGTGAAACCGTAGGCCCAGGAAGCGAACAACGTCGCCGCCAACGTCAGAGTTACCGCAGCGCCAACAATGACCGCCTCACGCCGACCCAGTGCAAACAGCACCAGCAGCACCACGAAACCAGTCGCAAATATCAGCTTGCCGATCAGCTTTTGCGCTTTGTCGGTTGCCGTCGCTCCGTAATTGCGCGTGACGGTGAATTCGACACCCTCGGGAATTACCGTGCCTTTCAAAGCCTCAGCGCGGGCGATGACTGCCTCGGCGACGTCCGCCGCGTTGACCCCGGGTTGTTTGGATACCGAAAGTGTGACTGCCGGAAATTCGTTCGTCCGATTGCCATGCCAGACATAGCTGACCGGCTGGTCCGCGCCGTCGATCACTGTGGCGACATCGGCCAGGTACACCGGTTTGCGCTCGAATACTCCTACTACCAGACGCTTTACATCAGCGGCCGACTCGATAAAGGTGCCGGTTTGCACCAGCACTTCGCGATTGCCGCTGACCAGACTGCCGGCGGGTTGCGAGGCGTTGGATACCTGCAAGGCCGCTTTCAGATCCTGTGCGGTGATGCCATGCGCGTTCATTCGATCAACATCCATGACGACGCGAATCACGTGTCCAGGACCGCCGATGGTCGTGACATCGCGCGTGCCGGCGATTCGCTTGAGATCGATCTCGCTGGCGCGCGCTACCTGCTGCATCTCAAAAGCCGATTTCGCGAGATCGGCGCTGTGAAAGGTCAGCGTCACTATGGGCACATCGTCAATGCCCTTGGGCTTGATGATCGGCTCCAAAACGCCGAGATTGGGCGACAGCCAGTCGCGATGCGAATTGATGGTGTCGTAGAGGCGAACCAAGGCCTGGATCGGGTCTTCACCGACTTTGAACTGCACGGTAATCACCGACATGCCCGGACGCGATACCGAGTAGATGTGTTCGATGCCGGCAATGCGCGACAGCACCTGTTCCGCCGGCCGCGTCACAAGGGCCTCTACGTCCTTGGTCGACGCGCCGGGAAAGGGCACGAAGACATTGGCCATGGTGACGTTGATCTGGGGCTCTTCCTCGCGCGGCGTAATCAGGGTCGCACCGACGCCCAGCAATAGCGCGATCAGCGCTATCAGGGGCGTCAAAGAATTCCTGAGAAAATACTCCGCGATACGGCCTGAAATACCCACCATCACCTCTTTAAATTACTGCGTTCGTCGAATTCGACGCGAAGACGCAGAGGTGCGGCTTTGAGCGTAGTTTCCTTGAGTCAGGTCTCTCCGATCATCGGTCTGAGTCTCTTTGCGTCTTCGCGTTTCGTTTACGTGTGCTTACTTGTCCTTCAGTTTCATGATGCCCAAAGCGTTGAGCACCATCTTTTCGAAAACGTGCTCGCTGGTGCCCTTCTTGATCTTGCGCATGTAAAACTTTTCGAATGCGATCTTGGCCAGGTGCACCCATTTGCCCTGCGAGAACCAGTTAACGTTACGTGGCGGAATCTGTGGCAAGGCCACAAAACAGGCACCGTTGTCGCCGAAGTCGGCCAGGCAGACTGCGTTCCATGTCGCTTTATGACTCGGCTCCTTGCCATCCATGGCATCACGAATGTTGAGCACCGTGGCATTGACCATCGACTCGATCATGTAGCCGGTCTTTGGCGCACCCGTAGGTACCGGAGTTGCCTCTACCGGCGGAATGGCAACACAGACGCCCACCGAATAGATATTGTTGAATTTCGGATTGCGCTGGAAAGCATCGATCAGGATGAATCCGCGCGGATTGGTCAGGCCTTCGATACCGAAAACCGCATCGATACCCTTGAAAGCCGGCAGCATCATCGAGTATTTGAAATCGAGGACGTGCTCCTTCTTCGGCGTACCGTCTTCATTGTGTTCGGTGACATACATCTTGCCGGCTTCAACCTTGGTGGTCTTGGCATTGCAAATCCACTTGATGTGGCGATCACGCATCACCGACTCAATCAGACCTTTGGAGTCGCCAACACCCCCCAGGCCCAGGTGGCCAATGTAGGGTTCGGCAGTAACAAAAGTCATTGGCACCTTGTCACGAATTTTGCGCTTGCGCAAATCGGTATCCATGATCATTGCAAACTCGTAGGCGGGACCATAGCAGGAGGCCATCTGCACCGCACCCACAACAATATGACCAGGATCCTTGACGAATTGCTGCCAGGCTTTCTCGGCCTCGACGGCATGATCGACGTGACAAATCGAATGCGTATGCCCATCCGGACCCAGGCCTTCGACTTCCTCGAAAGCCAGCTTGGGGCCGGTGGCGATGATCAGGTAATCATAGTCGATCACTTGACCGTCATCGAGTTCGATCTGGTTCTTGTCTGGCTGTACGCGCTTGGCACCCACCGGGATGAAATTGGCCTTTTTCTTTGCCAACAAGGGAGCGATGTCGACTTCGATGTCGCCCCTCTTGCGCCAATCGACCGCGACCCAGGGATTCGATGGTGTGAAATGGTGCTTCGCATAGTTCGAAATCACCGTCAGCTTGTCGCCAGGCCGAAGCTTTTCACTCATCTCATAGGCTGCAGGCATACCGCCAATGCCGGCGCCAAGAATCACTACGTGGGCCATGATGTCTCCTTGTATGTTTTAGCCAAAAACATCAGATTATCAGACCACAGTTTTTGCATGGGCATTTATTGGACATTTGGGTTCATCGCAGTTGTTGATAGCGCTCACTGCGAGCCCTTCGCTTTTATGGCAATTCCCATTTTTACCGGTTCAAGACTAACGCGTTCACCGGAAGTGATTCCAGCCAATACTTCCAGTTCGCCACCGGAAACCACCTCACCCAGGCGCACCTGACGCAGTTTGGAAGCACCGGTGTCATCCAGCACAT
>JAIPCS010000200.1 GCA_021738105.1 Sulfuritalea sp. | reverse complement strand
CGATCTGACGAAGGCGGTGACAAAGCGAGGCGATAGCAAGCCAATTCAGCGTCGGCCATTGTTTGCACCGAAAAACTCGGCGATGGTGATACGGCGCCGCTGCAATCTGTCGGGACTGACGCCGTCCCTGCGGCATATTCAGCGTGACGAAATGAATGAATTACGCCTGGACCGGTCACCTGCCTGATCAGGCACCCGCTATTTCGCACCCGTTTTGACGGACAGCAAGACGATGACGATCGCCGCCAGAATCAGGGAAACGCCTTTCCAGAACCTCGCCGCACCTGTTCGCCAAGCTTTGCGTTTGGCGTGCCAAACCAAGCCCTTTCCCGAAAGGCAGCGCGCAGGGCTTTTGCGCCGGGATTGAGATAGTAGTTACCGTGCGCTTTTCGGCATTCGAGACCCGGCTTACCGGGTGCCTCTTGCTCGCCGCACTCAACCTCGAAGGGTGGCAATTTGTCGGGAGCTCCGTCCCTCAACCACAGCAGCGGTGTCGGCGGAACTGGCGATCGATGCGGGATCGAGTTCTTGAACACCGTGTAGTTGACGCTGTATGGCAACCATCCGCACGGCCCCGGCTCCAGGGTATCCAACGGGACAACTGCTTCGTAAGCGGTTCCGGATTGCCGTACCGGAACTTTGAAAATGTGCTTGTGCTGGTCCTTGACGCCTTCAATTCGATTGACGGTATAGCGGCATGATTTCTCGGTGGTGAAGTACACAACGCTGATGGCAATCTCGAATTGCGGATCTTTCTCGCCGGCGACATACAGCAATTGGGCCGGACGTGATCGCAACCGCGCCGCCACCTCGCCTTTTGCGTACTTGTCACCCGGATCACAAGCCGCCAATGCGCCGCAAAGAACAACCGCGCCTGACAAGCAAAGGGTTTGCTTCGTGATGCGAATCAGAATGGGCGCGCAATTCATCTCATCGATATCCAGCTCTGTTTCACAGGCGTGAGCTGTATTTTCGCCCGCATCCAGCTTTCGCGCTTCGCTATCTTCGTCACCATGCATCGACGATCACGGCTGATAGAGACAGAACAAGCAGCAGTGACGAGATCGTGATTGCCAGAAAGCGGCAGATTCTTGCGTGGCGATCGCGTCTTCTCCTCAACATGAAAATCTCGGCGGCAGCAAAGATCGCCACAAAGCCCGTTATCGGCCACACGAAAATAATCACACCGATCATTTCCCAGTTCTCGGAGTAGGCACTGCCCTGCCATGCCTGAATCGTGAAATGGAAAGCGACCAGCAGACCAGCAATCCAGCTCGCCTTCAGCAGGTACAGTGCCCATGGTTTGTCCTGGTGCACCCCAAACAACAGGAGCACGATTGACACCAGCAACAGCGGGGGGCCGACCAGATAGATCATGAGTTTTGGAATTCAGCCAAGCGTCGGCATCTATCCATCATCACCAACCGGAGTCCACGAATAGCGCTCGCCTTCAACATCGTCATCCTCGGCCCGCCGTCGACGACGAAGTGCCTCACTGCGCTGGAGATGGGAAAAGCTCACCCCCGCCAAGCTCCGCTTGAAACCTCGATATCCTGCCACCCTGTCGGGCCCGTCGCTGGATCAACTTGCCGCTCTACCGACTTCGAACTTGAGCGGGATGTCGCGCCCCTCCTTCTCGCTCTTTTCCACTGCACCCTGGCGGATGCGTGCCTCGGGTGCGCCGGCAGCTTTCAGTTTTTCCAGAACATGTTCGGCGCGGCGTGCCGCCAGAGCCTGCAGGGCTTCGTCCTTGACCTGCTCCCTGGCGCGCAGCTTTTCGAACAACAGCGCGTGAAAATCCGCGCCTTTGAGTTGCGCGATTTCGGTTTCACTCAGGCTGCGCTTCTTCTTCAGCAGGCCGGAAAGGCCCGACACAATTTGACCAGTCAGACTTTCTTTCAGCTGACCTGGGTTGGCGCTGCGAAAGCCGTCTTTCAACACTGACAATTCATCATCGCCGAAGCGATCGGCAAACAGCGCTTCCAGTGCGGCCTGGATTTTGGGTGTGCGCGTCGACAGTGGACCTGGATCGCCATTTTCGCCAATCGTCTGCCCACCTTTTGCAGCGACAGCTCGGCGAGCCTGCCTGTCCTGCAAGACACCGCGATCCGACTCAGCCCAGGCTCCATGCACGTCGAGTGCCAAACCGGGCCGCTTGTTCAGTATTGTGGCAAGGCGCACCAGTTTTTCGCGCTCTGGAGGCGTCAACTGTGACGCGCCGGCTTCGAAGGCAACGCTGTCGAGCTTCTCTCCGCCGCCGCCGAACAGCGCTCCCAAGGCGCGGAAAGGCGCGGTAACAATACTGGAGAGGATATTGGTAACGGCCTTCCAGACGATCTGCCCATAGCTGAACTGCGGATCGTCGAGGCTACCCGATATCGGCAGACCGAGATCAATGCGGCCGTCGGAATCGCTCAGGAGGGCAATGGCCAGATCCAGCGGCAAATCCGTCGCGGCCGGACTCTCAACCCGCTCACCGAGCTCAAGGCGATCGATCAAGATCTTGTTGTCACCTTGCAACTGGCGCTGCTTGATTTTGTACTCCAGATCGAGCGACAGTTTTCCCGAGGCGATCTTGCGCCCGGCAAACGTGGCCGAGTAGGGTGTCATGCGCGTCATCTCGATATTGCGGAACACCACTTTCAGATCCATGAAGTCGGTCGGCTTGAAAAAATCCACCTTACCGGCAACACGCGCCAAACCATACTGGTTAACCGTGCCATCGAGTTCCACCTGCGCCGGCGCACCGGGTTTGGATGACAGCCCGACAATCGAGCCGCGCATTTTGTGAATGCGTGTTGCGAAGGGCAGCACCAGCGACCGATCTGCAAAATCCAGTTCGCCATCGCGAAAGCGTAGGCTGTCGATATTGACTACGAAACCCGGTGATTCCGTCCTGGCTGGGGTTCGCCTTGCCGCAGGCTTCGCCACTAATGCCTGGCTATCGGCTGTTGGCGTCTGCATTTGTTTCTGTACGGCAGGCGCGTCGCTCGGCTGGCCTTTTTCTGCGGTCTGGTTCTTGCGCAGCACGCGTTGCAGATTGGTTGACTTGTTCTCGTCGATGATCAGTTGGGTATCGAGCCCGTCGAGTCGCAATTGCGGCATGCTGAGTTGCTGCGGATCAAGCTCGAGACTATCGGTAGCGAGCAATTTCCAGGCGAGAAATACTTTTTGCGTGCCGGTTTCGTTCAAGCGCAAGTCGTGCACACCAAAACTGCCTCGATAGCTGCTGCCCTTCGCGCTGTGCCGCGCCCGCCCGGCGGCGGAAACCGTTCCGCTGCTTAAATCGAGCGCAGCGAACCGACCGACGTAAGGTTGGGCCACCTTGAGTGCCAGTTTGGAGAGTTTTACTTTCAGATCGGCCGCAGCCTCGGCGGGCGTCAACGTTCCCTCAAGTTCCAATCGGCCACCGCTGCGCACGTCGAGACCGACCCGAAGCGGCAGTGGTGTCTCGAGGTTCTCGCTTATCGAGTCGATGCCAATGGCAACCTTGTCGAGTCCGAATTCCACCGTCGGGGTCACCGATTCGTCGCGTAAAGTGACAGCAAAATCGCCAAGCGTCACTTGCCCGATCTGGTAGCGCCAGGCTTCGGCAGGCGCTACCGCCTTGGGTTCTGGCACCTCGGTTGCGGGTGCCGCCGGCGACGCGCCGAAACTGTCGATCAAGTCGAGCAGCGCTATCCGGCCCTGTGCGTCCCTTCGTGCGCTGATACCGCCGCTCTTGAGCGCGACAGTCGCAACCGATGCGGCACGTCGCGCGAGATCAACCTTGACATCGGCTACCGCAAGCTGATCCAGCCTGAGCACCGGCGTGCGGTTGCTCTTGTCGAGCGCCACTTCGACGCGATTGCCCTGCAGCTCTATGGAACCAAGCACGAGTTGTCGACTGGTCAGATCGAAATGACCTTCCCGCAGTGCCAGCTTGTCGACGGCTAGCCGTGGCGCGGTATCACCGGCCATCTGCTGCAAACGCAGCGAATCAATCGACCATCCCATCTGTGACAGTTCCACGCTCAGGTTGCCGCCGGTTTGCTGCATCTTGTAATCTGCACTACCGGCCGCAATACCCGATGGCGGCAAAATCGGCAGACGGCTTTTCAGCAGTGGCGCCAAAGCGTCGAGATTGATGTTGCGAAGATCCAGATGACCGCTGCTTGCCAGTGGATTGAGCGTGAGATTCCCCTCCCACAGCAGTTGCGCTCCCGTCAGGAATTTCGCCTGCAGCTTGAACTTTCCATTACCGCCAGGCAGGGTTGAGACGTCGGTCAATTCCAGATCGAAGGGTTCGATGCGCGTGGCAAAGGCCGGTGAAACACGCTGGTCGGCAAAGGCCATTTGCGCGCCGCCAACCCGCAGTCGGCGAATGCTTAGCCGCAGCAGTTCCTTGGACTCCAGCTGCGGTTCACGGCTCTGCAGGGCATCGATCAGCGCACTCCAGTTCATGCCGCCGTTTTTGAGCAAAACCAGATTGCCGTCGAGTCCATCGAGACTAATTGCGTCGAATATCAGCGCACGCTCGCCCAAGCTTGCTGACGACAGATCAACCAGCAGCTCGCGAAAACCGACCAGCAGTTCTCCCTGCGGATCAACGAGACGCAGCTCACGCAGGCGCAGACTCAAGTCGAGCAGATTGATCTCCGGTTGCGCCAGCGTCAGGCGATGTCCGGTCTTTTCGGCGATGTATTTTTCAGCCTGCGACTTGAGAATGCCCGGCAAGGCCAGCCAGACAACGACCAGCGCAGCCAGTACCCCACTCGCGGATATCAGTGCAATTCTTTTTGATTTTTGAGAAAACAAAATCACTGTGCCTCGCTAAACATTCTGGTTGTCTGTCGAACCGGCAAGCGGCTCGCCTGCGGGAACCCGCTGTGCTGCCGAAACCAGGCATTGTCAGCAGCATCGAACCTGCTATGAAGGAGTATCCGCGTCTTGAGCAGGACGGTCAATCTGTCGCCCTGATCTATGCACCTATTCCCTGCATAGAAGTTTCAGTGTCGAAAGCCGGTTGGACGTTCGTTGTATTCGTCCGCTACTCAAAACTCGACGCTGGTGATACGGCTCACTGTGATTGGCAGGCCTGCACATAACAACCCTAAAGTCAGCCCACCGTCGCCAAAGAGTAGTTGGGCCGTAGCTTAACAGGGGCACTGCATCGTTCCACACAGGACGAGTCGCGCTGTTGGAATTGCCAGGCGCTAAAATCAAACATTGCGGTGCCCCTCTCCGGGGAGACGGCGATTTGGTACAAAGGCCAGGCAATGACGAGCAACAGCAAAGAACCGCACAGAATCCCTATCGATCATATATGCATCGGCTTGCACATTAAACTCGACAGTTGGATGGGTCATCCCTTTCTCTTGAGCAATTTCAAGATAAAGAACGAAAAGCAGATCAATGCGTTGAAGTCGATGGGATTGACCGATATTGCGTATCTTCCGGAAAAGAGCGATAGAGAGCCGGCGGCGCCAGCGCCTGAGCAGGACCCCACTCCAGCCACCGACAGCAATTCGGAGGCACTGGCAGCACAAATGCGCCAGAAAAGGGCGCACATCAAAAATCTGAGTCTGGAACGCGAGCGCATCCGCAATGCCGAACGCAAGTACGCGAAGACCGCCGACAGTGTGAAGAACGTAATGCGTCTGGCTAACAACAGCCCGCAAAAGGCGGCTCAGTTGTCGGGCGAAATCGCGGATGAACTGGCCGAACTATTTTCGTCCGAACAGAATCCCTATATCCACTTGATGGGTGACCACGTGACCGACGAAAACGCCTATTTTCATGGGCTCAATGTCACCGTGCTGTCGCTGATCCT
>JAIPCS010000199.1 GCA_021738105.1 Sulfuritalea sp. | reverse complement strand
ACGGCGTCGATTTTTCCGTGCGCCGTGGCGAAACCATCGGACTGATGGGGCGCAACGGCATGGGCAAAACCACGCTGCTCAAATCCATGCTCGGTCTGGTGCGCCCGCGCGAAGGCGTGGTCAAAGTGTGTGGCATCGATATGACCCAGGCCGCGACGCATGCCATCGCCCGCCATGGCATCGCCTATGTGCCGGAAGGGCGAGGCATCTTTCCCAATCTTTCTGTGCGCGAGAACCTGATCATGGCAGCGCGTGCCGGCGTTGCCGGCAATTGCGAGTGGACCTTCGATCGTGTCATCCATACGTTCCCTCGTTTGGGCGAGCGATTGGAAAAAGGCGGCGCACTGCTTTCCGGCGGCGAACAGCAGATGCTGACCATCGGCCGCGCCCTGATGACCAATCCCGACTTGCTGATTCTTGACGAGGCGACCGAGGGTCTTGCACCGCTGATCGCCCGCGAGATCTGGAGCATCGTAAAAACCATACGTGGCTCCGGAATCGCTACCGTGATCGTGGACAAGAACTACGGTGCCGTTATGGCCATAGCCGATCGCAGTGTGGTGCTGGTGAAGGGCAGGGTCGTGTTCTCGGGAGCATCCAGTGAACTGTCTGACAACCCGGAATTGATGCACAGTTTTCTCGGAGTTTGATCGCATGAAAAGTGGGATGGTCCGCGTCGGCAATCGAAATCTCGAGTATCAGTTGATTCCGGCTCACCAGATCAACCGACCGACACTGGTGCTGCTGCATGAAGGCCTGGGCTCGGTTTCGATGTGGCGCGATTTCCCGTCCCGCCTGGCAGCCGCCACGGGTTGCCGCACGCTGGTCTATTCGCGCTACGGCTATGGCCAGTCCGACATCCTCGAAGAATCTTTCGGCACCGACTTCATGCATCGCGAAGCGCGCCAGGCCCTGCCCGAGTTGCTGCGTCAGCTGGGAATCGCCAAACCGGTCCTGGTTGGCCATTCCGACGGCGCCTCGATCGCACTGCTGCATGCCGGCGAAACGGGCAACGATGTCGCTGGGTTGGTCGTCATGGCACCACACTGTTTTGTCGAGGATGTATCCATCCGCAGCATCGAGATCGCCAAAACCGCGTTTGAGACCGGCGATTTGCCGGCCCGGCTCGCCAAGTATCATCGTGATGTCAGCCGTACCTTCTACGGCTGGAATGACATCTGGCTGAATCCGGATTTCCGCTCATGGAACATCGAGGATTGCCTGCCGCACATTGCCTGTCCCATCCTGGCCATCCAGGGCATGGACGACGAATACGGCACCATGGCACAAATCGAGGCCATCACCTCCGGAGCAGTCTCCTCGCCCGATGTTGAACTGCTCAAGTTGGCCGACTGCCGGCATTCGCCGCACCGCGACCAGCCCGTTGCCGTGATCGAGGCCATCAGCCGTTTCGTCGAGAACCTCGATCTCGCCGTGCCACCATCCGCAGCGGCGAGGAGAGCGTAGTTTGCTCGACCGCCCTGCTGCGCAGGGGCACACTATCAGCGCCGGCGCTCAGCGTCCCTTCGGGAACTTTCTGAGCCGGCAGGGCGCAACACCGTCCTGGTCTGCCTCCGAGTCGTCGGCGTTTTGCCTGATTGCGTCGCGGCCTTGCTTCTGGTGCCGTCCCGCCAGCGCCGACTATTGGCGTGGTCGTGTCGCCGGCAGAGGAGGGCGGTTCGATCGACAAATTGATCCTTTCTACACTTCATGAACAGACAGCGACCCTGGGCGCAACGGGTTCGGACCGATGGTGTGAATGTGCCCAATGCGGACGTTACCAGCTTGGGAAAGCGGACTTTCAGGAACGAATGAGCTAAGCGGGCGACGACCGCAGGACGCTAGGCCGGGGCCGATGAAAATGTACCGCGTACCACCGGCCCGGGCCTAGTGGCCTGCCGTTGGCGCTCCGCTTGAAAGAGGGGTCAGGCCTCACCCGAGCCAGGCAAAGGCCTGTTTGAGCTTTGCCACGGGTTGTTCGTTGATGACCTGATCGTGGGCAACTATCACCCTCTGTACGGGCAATGAAAGCAGAGGCTGCACGGACCGTGCCAGGGCTTGCTTGTCTTTCGTCGCGAACTTCATCGTTCTTGACATTCCTAGCTTGCCACGAACGCCCAGGAGCTTTGAAATTAGTGCGGTAATGCCGCGGTTTGTTTCCGCGAAGCAGAAAAGTAGGTCGGTGAGAACCAAAGTGCCGGTGTCGCTGTGGAACCAGGCCGTCTCGTTCAGTATCGGTAGGCCATCAATGAAGAAGCCTTGGATCTCGGAGCCCCAAGGCGAATCGCGCGGTACCTGTTGAAAGCGGCCAAGGTCCGGACGCTTTGACTCTAGGCCGGCTGCTATGAATCCTTGCGCCGACGGGTGGGCATGAAGGAAGGCGAGGAAGAACAGATGGTGACTCTTGTTCGGCGCGACCACGTAACGGACGGTTCCAATCTTCTCCAGTTCGTCGATCAGTTCATGGGTGGGCGAGATCGGCGAGTGGACCCAAAGTGACCCGTCTCGTAGTCGAACTACAGTCATTCGGGTCGTGAGCGAGATCGGGCCAAACTTTAGTGGCTGCTGTGCATGCCAGACCGAGTTGGGAACTATGCAGGGGAGCAACATGGTGTGGTTTGTGAGGCCTAGCGTCTGAGTTAAGGGAGCGAGAATCGGTACGATTCTTGTTCCCCTTGAATGAATAGTTAGGCCCCCGACGAAATTTCCCGCAGAATTACTTCAACCAATTCGAAATGCAGTGTCACAAACTCGAAGCGGTCATGCAGGTGCAAATGCGGTAGGCACCGGATGTGGCACTCCCGGAACTCGTCCGCGCTGGAAAAAGTTTCGCCGCGCCAGACTTCCTCCGGAATGTTGCCGAATTCTATCGTGTAAACTTTGGTTGCCTTGATTATGCAGCGAAGCCTCTGCTTCAAGTCATAGACTTCAATGATGTCGCCTGGCTCGTAGCTGCCATCACCATATTCTCCATACGGTTTGTAGTAGTCAGCAACAGTGTCGGCTGTGACGGTTTTGCGGCCGTCCATGACGCTGCGAGGAAGGCTGTCATCGTTCTCGTCGGCACCCCAGAAGGTCAGCCTCTTTCTCCTATTCATTCCTTCTCCGATGCAAAGATGTTCTGAACGTGGAGCTCAGGGGCGCTGCGCGGCTTTATCGCGCAGCGTCCCTTGGAGCGCAGGGTTAGACAAGGATTTAGTGTTGGCTTTCCATTGGCACAGGTTTTGTAATGAGGTTTCAATTTCATCCTCTGGAACCGACAAAAACCATAGGTAAGTTCGATCGTCGTAAGCAAAAGTAGACCTGATGTCTTTCTGCAAAAGTTTGAGGATACGAACGCCGCAGCGTGTTTCCTCGCTTTGCGTGGCTTCACGCACCCACTTCCAAGTCTCGTCTTTGAGTTCAACGAGTCGTCCTGCGACGATGCGCCCTCCTGAGTCCGAGCTGAAATCAGAGAACATAGTTCCTGCACCGCCTCCCAAAGTGTCAAGCCAATACTTGGAAGGAACTACAACAACTCCGCCAAGAGCCACAAGTGTCGTTCCATCCACTATCCCAAAGTAACGCAGGGCATACGGTCTTGCGACGGTAGTGACCGTAAAAATCGTCAAACCAACTAACGCTAGTTCCTTCCACTTTGATCGGAGTGTCACGAGTAGGGGCGTCATTGTCTAACTTTGATATTGGGCGACAGTTTTGCGCCATAACTCCGGCTCGTGCTGCATAACTCCGCAGAGTGCAAAGCTCCAAAATTCACTGTTCACAGGGTTTTCCGTCAAACCGGGAGAATTTTCAACCATATTAAATTTCCGTGAAAAACGGCACCGCTCAAATATATCTCAATGACATGCTTTTGGGGCGCTGACGTCCGCTGTCGGTGAAGCGGCCGACTAGATGCTCCTGGCCGAACTGAGCCGTCAACAAAGGCCGACACAGCATTTCCGATTCCCGATTTATCGCCGTCTTGCCAGCGCCAGAGCGCTGTGTCCCAGCGGGAACTTTCTAGGCCGAAAACAATTCCATGAACTGCTGGCGCAGCCAGCGGTTGCCCTGGTCGTCGTGAAAGCGTTCCTGCCAGCACTGCCTGATGTCAAAGGCCGGAATCGCGATCGGCAGCGGCAGCAACTTGACGTCGTTGTGTTGCGAAAGCTGGCTGCCCACGCTGTGGGGGACGATGGCGACCATGTCTGTGGTTGCGACGATGCTCGTCAGGACCAGAAAGTTCTGCATGCGCAGCGTGATGCGTTGCTCAAGGCCATGTTCGATCAGAGCGCGTTCGATGACGCCGTGTCCCCATCCGCCGGGTGTAACGATCGCGTGCGAGGCGGCGGCAAACTGGCGTGCCGTTATTCGCTCACCAATCGAAGGGTGGCCCTTGCGTACGACGCAGACATAGCGGTCGCGGAACAGTCGCTGCACATAGAAACCGGCGCCGAGGTCGGGCAGGTTGCCGATGGCGAGATCGACTTCGCCGCTCCTCAAGGCGCTTTCAGCCGATTCGGCTGGCATTGGCAGGGTATGGATGCGTACCTCTGGCGCGCTGCGGTTCAGACGCGCAAGAAGTCGCGGCAGGAAATAGGCTTCTCCAAGATCCGTGAGATAGATCGCGAAGCTGCGTTGTGAGGTAGCCGGATCGAACTCCCTGTTTGCACCGAGCGAGACGCGGATGCTGGCCAGTGCCTGGCGGATCGGATCGGCGATCCCCTGGGCGTAGGGTGTCGGCACCATGGCGTTGCCGAGGCGCACGAAAAGACGGTCGCCGGTGGCCTTGCGCATGCGCGCCAGGGCATTGCTAACGGCCGGTTGAGACAGATTCAGCCGTTCGGCGGCGCGGCTGATTGAACTCTCGGCAAGTACAGCGTCGAAGACTACCAGCAGGTTGAGATCGAATTCGGCACTATTCATAGTGTGAATGAAATGTATTGATCTTATTCGCTATCAGTAGATAGTGTTTTGTTCTAGAGTGCAAGCAACGGCATGTGTATTGCCGCCATAGACCGGAAAACCGGCAACAAAAGGAGGAGAAACATGCTCGAAGATTGCGTGCCATGGCCCGACGAGGTGGCTGCCGACTACCGCCAGCGCGGCTGGTGGGAAGGCATCACGATTCCCCAATTGCTCGAACGAAGTTCGGCGCGACATCCGCAAAAGATGGCGCTCGTTTGTGGTCAGCAGCGTCTGAGTTACGCCGATCTGGTCACCGGGTCGCAACGACTGGCCTGCGGCTTTCTCGAAGCCGGGATCAAGTCCCTTGATCGCGTGGTGCTGCAATTGCCCAATGGTCCGGAATTCGTGCTGTCCTACTTCGCTCTGACGCGCATCGGTGCGATACCCGTCACCGCGCTGCGCGCCCACCGGCATAGCGAGATTCGCCATTTTCTCAAGGCTTCGGGAGCTACCGCCTATGTGATTCCCGATCGCATCGGCGGCTTCGACTATCGCGACATGGCGCAGGAAGTCTGGTCCGATGCTCCTGCCTTGCGCAGTGTGTTCGTCGTTGGCGAACCCGGTCCGGGGCAGATCGACCTGCGGGCGATGATTGCAGTGAACATGTCGGCTGCGGAAATCGAGGCCGGGTTGGCAGGGCATGATCCGGATCCGGGCGAGGTTGCCACGATGCTGCTGTCCGGCGGCACGACCTCGCTTTCCAAACTGATCCCGCGCACTCACAACGACTACGTCCTCAACGCCCGCTTGTGCGGCCGCATCGGCGGCTTCGACGAGAGCACCGTGTTCATGGCGATCCTCCCGCTGGGACACAACTACAACCTGGCGTCGCCGGGAATGCTCGGCACCTACTACTACGGCGGTACCGTGGTGCTGGCGCCTTCGGGCGATGCGGCG
>JAIPCS010000198.1 GCA_021738105.1 Sulfuritalea sp. | reverse complement strand
ATCAGCCAGGCAATCCGCGTGGTCAGCACCCGCGTCTTGCCCGAACCCGCCCCGGCCAGAATCAGGGCGTGGGCGGGCGGTAGCGTGACGGCCGCGAGTTGCGGCGCGTTGAGATGGTCAAGCAGGGGGTTCATGGCCGGGGTGTGCAGGTGAGTTTTGGATTATATCGGCGCCTTGCACGATGGACCAGCGTCGCGGGACGGCCGCCAGAGCGACGCCAGATCAGGAAAAAGTAAGTACTAACAAACAGGCGGGCATTGACGAGGCGACGCCTGAAAATTTACACACCGCACCGCAGCAAGTATGTCCAGATTAGGGTGCAATACCTATATCTGCGCTGTAGAATCCGAATTGCTGCAATGCAACACGCGTTGTTCGCAAGGTGGTTTGCCCCGGCTCACAAGGTCGGGGCGAGCCTTCTAAACAGGAGCTCACTATGACATCCAACCCCAATACCCCCCAACTGCTGCCGTGGCTGGCGAAAAAAGCAGGTATTACCGAGCGCAGAGCCACCACCCTGTGGCATGACGCGGAACGCTGGGCTGCGCGCCGCGCGGCGGTCGGTTCGTCCGATTACTTCAAGCTGGCGGTGGATCGCCTTCTTGAACTGACAGCCGCTGAATCGCTGCGTGCCGATATGGCCTCGTTTGGCTGGCGTCCCTGGGCACGGGCTCAGGCTCGACTCTGGGCAACTTCAATGCTGGCCGCTCACCAGGCATCCGCATTGACGGCGCGCGCCTGGCGCTTACTGGACACTGGCCGACACCAGTTGAACTGAAACCCGACTAGCGGAGTACGGTTGGCTTGAGCCCGGTTGCGGCCTGGAGCCGGTTTGCGGCCACGGTGGCTTCATCGGCATCGGAATACTTGCCCAGCAGCAATTGGTAGTTCCATCCTTCGGTTTTCCGGGCTTGCGGTCGTATGCGCACGGCAAAACCGGCTCCGCGTATCCGGTCATAGAATTCCAGCGCCGCTTCTTCGCTCGCCGCTTCGGCGGCCAGCACGCGCCAGGCGCCCTTGCTGCGCGCTGCTCCGTCACCCGCCAGAATTTCGGTCTGGCGGGCGAGCGTGCGAAACACCTCCGGATCGAGTGTCTTGACGACTGACGCTTTGCCGCGCGGCGCATCGAAATAGCTCATCGGCTTCGTCAGCTCCGTGATTTCGCCGCCGCGTGTGATCTCGATCCGACCCTCAAGCAGCGCCACCAGATCACCGCTTGCGTCGGTCCGACCCCACAGGTCGGTGCCGCGGGTGCCGATGGTGGCGGTGCCGACCCGAATGGCAACATCGCGTGATCGCGTCCGTTTCAGCTTGTCGCTGGTGAAGCGAAAGGCACCCGCCAGTACGTCCAGCGCAGCGCGAAAAGACAGTTCAGGTTTCAGGCTTTTGGAATGCAGACTGAAACGTGCCGATTCGCCAAGCTTCACCCGACTGCCCTCAGCCAGCATCAGGTAAGCCCTGGCGCCAGCGCCGGTGCGCAGGACATCGCCGCTTTTCAGTTCCATGCCTGGTGCCAGAGGTACGCTCAAGCCATTTCGATCTCGCCATGCCGGCGCCTGCACCGCTTCTACGGTTGCGGCGGCCGCAGCAAAAACGGGGGCTGCGCACAGCAGCGAAAGCGAGACGAGCGCAGCGGAAATCCAGTACAGACGCGGCATGCAATTCCTTTCGACTAGAGCTTGGGGCTTGGCGGGCGGGTATAATTCCGCCCCTTGTAAGTACTCTACAGACACGCCCGGCCATGCAGGAAAAATACCTTCCGACTGAAATCGAGCAGGCCGCGCAGGCCCACTGGAACACCACGCAGGCCTTTCGCGCCAGTGAGGACTCGTCGAGGCCGAAGTACTACTGCCTGTCGATGTTCCCCTACCCGTCGGGCAAGCTGCACATGGGGCACGTGCGGAACTATACCATCGGCGATGTGCTGACCCGGTACCACCGCATGCGTGGTTACAACGTATTGCAGCCCATGGGCTGGGACGCATTCTGTCTGCCCGCCGAGAACGCCGCGATGCAGAACAAGGTGCCGCCTGCGAAGTGGACCTGGGACAATATTGCCTACATGAAAAAGCAGCTGCAAAGTCTCGGCTTTGCACTGGATTGGGAGCGCGAGCTGGCCACCTGTGCGCCCGAGTATTACAAGTGGAACCAGTGGTTTTTCCTGCGCATGCTGGAAAAAGGCATTGCCTACAAAAAAACCCAGGTGGTGAATTGGGACCCCGTGGACCAGACTGTGCTGGCCAATGAGCAGGTCATCGAAGGCCGCGGCTGGCGCACCGGCGCCGTCATCGAGAAGCGCGAGATTCCCGGTTACTACCTTGCCATCACGCAGTATGCCGACGAGCTGCTGTCCGCACTCGATACCTTGCCGGGCTGGCCAGAACGGGTCAAGACCATGCAGGCCAACTGGATCGGCAAGAGCACCGGTGTGCGTTTTGCCTTTCCGTATGAGCTCAACGGTGCGCAAGAAAAATTGTGGGTGTTTACCACCCGGGCCGACACCATCATGGGTGTTACGTTTTGTGCCGTGGCAGCCGAACATCCACTGGCAACCCATGCCGCGAAGAGCAATCCTCGACTTGCCGCCTTCATCGAGGAATGCAAGCGCGGTTCGGTCATGGAAGCGGACATGGCGACCATGGAAAAGAAGGGCATGGCGACGGGCATTTTTGTCGATCATCCCTTGACCGGAGAAAAGATTGAAGTCTGGGTCGGCAACTACGTACTGATGAATTATGGCGACGGCGCCGTCATGGGGGTACCGGCGCACGATGAGCGTGATTTCGAGTTCGCCAAGAAATACGGATTGACGATCAAGCCGGTCGTTGCAGTCGAAGGCAGCGAGTTTTCGCTGGACGGCTGGCACGAGTCTTATGCAGACAAGCAACGCGGTCGCTGCGTGAATTCCGGCAAATACGACGGTCTGGCGTATGAGGCGGCCACGGCAGTGATCGCCGCCGACCTGAACGCGAAGGCGCTTGGCGACACCCAGGTGCAGTATCGATTGCGCGATTGGGGTGTCTCCCGTCAGCGCTACTGGGGCTGTCCGATTCCGCTGATTCATTGCGACGTCTGCGGCACGGTGCCGGTACCGGACGATCAACTGCCGGTTGCACTGCCCGAGGACTGCGTACCCGACGGATCCGGCAATCCCCTGGCCAAGCGCACGGATTTCGTCAATTGCGAGTGTCCGCAATGCGGCAAGCCGGCCAAGCGTGAAACCGACACCATGGACACCTTTGTCGATTCCTCCTGGTATTACGCCCGCTACGCCGTCAACCCGGAGACGCGCGCGGCGAACTCGGCGATGGTGGATTCCGGCAGCAACTACTGGATGCCGGTGGATCAATACATTGGTGGAATTGAACACGCCATCCTGCACCTGCTGTATTCGCGTTTCTGGACCAAAGTGATGCGCGATCTGGGGCTCGTCAGTTACGACGAGCCTTTTGCCAACCTGCTGACTCAGGGCATGGTGCTCAATCACATTTTTTCGCGCCGCACCGACAAGGGCGGTGTCGACTACTTCGCCCCGGAAGAGGTGGATCTCAAGCGCGACGAGGCTGGCCATGTGGTGGGAGCGACGGCCCGGGCCGACGGCCGGCCGGTCGATTACGGCGGCGTCGGCACCATGTCGAAATCCAAGCGCAACGGTGTCGATCCGCAATCGCTGATCGATCAGTATGGTGCAGACACCGCGCGCTTTTTCATGATGTTCGCCTCGCCGCCGGAGCAGACCCTGGAGTGGTCCGATTCGGGTGTTGAAGGTGCGTTCCGCTTTCTGCGTCGCGTCTGGGCGTTTGGCCATGCGATGCAATCCGGCATCCGGGCGCAGGCGGCGATGCCGAAGACGCTTTCCGAGCCGCTCGCCGCGATGCGTCGGGAGATTCATCTGCTGCTCAAGCAGGCCAACTACGACCTGGGCAAGTTCCAGTTCAATACCGTTGCCTCGGCGGCGATGAAAATGCTGAACAGCCTGGAAAAGGGTCCCGCCGGAGAGGGCAGGGACGCGGTGATTGCCGAGGGTTTCGGTATTCTTCTGCGGGTACTTTCACCCATCACGCCGCACGTCTGTCATGCTCTCTGGCTCGAGCTCGGCTATGGCGAAGACATCCTGAGTGCGTCGTGGCCGGAGCCGCTTGCAGAAGCCCTGGTGCAGGATGAGGAAGAGCTTGTATTGCAGGTCAACGGCAAGCATCGTGGCAACATCCGCGTAAAAGTCGGCGCTGACAAGACGGCAATCGAAGCCACCGCGCTGGCGGCGGAGGGTGCTGTCAAGTTCATGGATGGAAAACCGGCGAAAAAAGTCGTCATCGTTCCTGGCCGTTTGGTCAACATCGTCGTCTGAGGAGCAAATTTATGAGCCCCCACGCTCTCCTTCTTTCGCTGCCCCCCAAGGGGGCGCATGCCTCCCATGGGGCGGCCCTGCGCGAGGCATAGCCATGCGCAGCGCCAAACTGTTCGTCATTCTGTTGCTGGCCGGTCTGCTGGCGGCGTGCGGCTTCAAGTTGCGCGGCAGTGCGGAACTGCCGGGTTACAAGTTGCCATTCACCACCATTACCCTGAACCTGGCGCCGACATCCGAGTTTTATGCACAACTGAAGCGCAGCATCGAAGCCTCTTCGCCAGGGACCCGGGTTGTCGAGGACGTTCAGATTGCGGAAGCCGTGATGGTTGTGCTCGGCGATACCAGCCAGAAGAACATTCTCTCGCTCAATGCTTCCGGACGTGCGCGCGAATTCCAGTTGATACGAACCTTCAGTTTCAAGTTGAGTGGCAGCGGCGCCACGGCGGGCGTCACCTACATTCCCCCTAGCACCATCACCCTGCGCCGTGAAATTACCTTCAGCGACGATCTGGTTCTGTCCAAGGAGTCCGAAGAAATTCTGCTCTGGCGTGACATTCAAGGCGATCTGGTGCAACAGTTGATGCGACGTCTGGCATCGGCGAAGACGCAGCCGGCGAACGCCGACAAGGAGTAAGCCGCATGCAGTTGCGGCCAGAACAACTTCCGGCACATCTCGACAAGCCGCTGGCTCCGCTCTACCTGCTTCACGGCGACGAGCCACTGCTGGTGATCGAAGCAGGAGACGCAATTCGGGCGGCGGCGCGCAAGCAGGGTTTCGAAGAGCGAGAAGCCATCATTGCCGGAACCGGATTCAAGTGGGACGACCTGTTTCTGGCTGCCGGCAACATGTCGCTGTTCGGCGGCAGCAAGCTGGTTGATCTGCGTATTCCTTCCGGCAAGCCGGGGCGGGAAGGTGGCGAGGCATTAAAGCGCTACATCTCCACGCTCGGACCCGGCATCGTCACCCTGATTACCTTGCCCGAACTGGACTGGCAGGCCAGAAAGGCAGGATGGGTGACTGCATTGTCGAATGCGGGTGTCAGCATCGAATGCAACGCACCGCCGCTGGCGCGACTGCCGCAATGGATTGCCGAACGCATGGTGCGCCAGCAGCAAACCGCGCCACGCAACGCGCTTGAATTCATTGCCGCCCATGTCGAAGGCAATCTTCTCGCTGCCCATCAGGAAATTCAAAAACTGGGTCTGCTCTATCCACCGGGCGAGGTTTCCCTGGCGCAGATCGAAGCGGCGGTGATGAACGTCGCCCGCTACGATGTGTCGGATTTGCGCGACGCGCTCAAGGCCCGTGACACGTTGCGCGCGGTGCGCACGCTGGAAGGCCTCAAGGCCGAAGATGCGTCGCCGCCGCTGGTGTTGTGGGCGCTGGCGAATGACGCTCGCGGCGGTTCAGCGCCAAACAAGATGGCGGCGCTCTTGCGCGCGGCGAAAATTGACCGCATCATCAAGGGTCTGGCGCGCGGCGACGTCTGGGATGAGTTTTTGCAACTGGCGCTGCGCTTGACGAGAAGTAAAAGTATTTAGCCATAGAGCACACAGGAGAC
>JAIPCS010000197.1 GCA_021738105.1 Sulfuritalea sp. | reverse complement strand
AGAAGGCGATGAGTTCATCGCGACTGACGTCCTGCTCGGCCTTCTTGATGACTACCAGCAGCGGACGTTCGTCCCATTTCGGATGGACCGCGCCGATGACTGCGGCTTCTGCGACTGCCGGATGGGCAACAGCAATGTTCTCGAGGTCGATGGATGAAATCCATTCGCCGCCCGACTTGATGACATCCTTCGAGCGGTCCGTGATCTGCATGTAACCGTCCGGATCGATGGTGGCGACGTCGCCGGTAGGAAACCAGCCGTCAATCAGCGCGTCACCGCCCTCGGCCTTGAAGTAGCCGCTGGTGACCCACGGGCCGCGTACCAACAGGTCGCCAAAGGCTTTGCCATCGCGCGGCAGTATGTCGCCATTGCCGTCCACAATCTTCATTTCGACACCGAAGATGCTGCGGCCCTGGTTGAGGCGAACACGATCGCGTTCCTCGGCCGACATGGCGAGATGCTTCTTCTTGTAGGTATTGACCGTGCCCAGCGGGCTCATCTCTGTCATGCCCCAGGCATGGATGACCGTAATGCCGAACTGCGAGTCGAATGCGCGGATCATGGCCGGTGGCGCCGCCGACCCGCCGATGACCAGACGCTTGACCGACGACAGGCTGAGCTTGTTCTGTTGCAGGTAGGTCAGCAGTCCGAGCCAGATGGTCGGCACGCCGGCCGACATGGTGACGCCTTCTTCCTCGAACATCGAATACAGGCTGGCACCATCGAGATGCGGCCCGGGCAGGACGAGTTTGACGCCGTTCAGGGCGCCGGCATAGGGCAGGCCCCAGGCGTTGACATGGAACATCGGTACGACCGGAAGGATGCAGTCGCGTGCCGACGCGCCTAGTCCATCGGGCAGGCTGGAACCGAAGGCATGCAGCACCGTGGAACGGTGTGAAAAAAGGACGCCCTTGGGGTTGCCCGTGGTTCCCGAGGTATAGCACAGGGAAGATGCGGTGTATTCATCGAACTCCGGCCATTCATAGTCGTCGCTTTGCGCCGCCATAAGATCCTCATAGCAGTGCAGGTTGGGCACGGTGATGGCAGGCATTTCCTCGCGGCTGCACATGGCAACCCAGGCCTTGACGCCCGGGCAGTGCGGCACCAGAGCCTCGATCAGTTTGGCAAAGGTCACATCAAAAAAGATGATGCGGTCGTCGGCGTGATTGGCGATGTAGGCAATCTGTTCCGGGAACAGGCGCGGGTTGATGGTGTGGCAGATCGCCGCCATGCCCGACACGGCGTAGTAGATCTCGAAATGACGGTGGGTGTTCCACGCCAGGGTACCTATCCGGTCCTCGGCCTTGACGCCCAGGGATATCAGCACCCGCGCCAGTTGGCGCGAACGTTGCTCCGCATCGCTATAGGTATAGCGGTGGGTGCCACCGACCGGCAGGCGGGACACGATTTCAGTATCGGCGTGGTTCAGGGCGGCATGGGTAATCAGCGATGAAATCATCATCGGGCGGTTCATCATCAAACCTTGCATTTGGGGTATTCCTCCTAATCTATTGGTCGTTCGCCAAGTCCGCCGAACCTTAGCATGTGTAATACATGGGAGACAATCGGCAGATGAATTCAGTCCGATGGCTTTGAACGGGGATGTCGATGTGTTCCACTGTGTGGAATCGGCAGGACTATATTTAGCGGGTACACGCTTTGCTACTGCGTGATGCGCAGGTTCAACGCGAGCGCTGAACTTCAGGCGTGCGGGCCGGAATCTTCCCGCGTCGCGTCGGCCCAGCAATTGGGGGTCTCGTAGAGGCGGATTCTTTCGAGATGCAACTGGTTGCCATAGTTGTCGCGGTATAGCGGATCAAGAATGGAAAAGGCAATGCGGGCCAGATTTTCGGCAGTTGGCACGAGATCGAGCACGACGGTCTTGTGGCCGGGCAGATTGCCGAGGAAATCCGCTACCGCGCGGTCATCTCGCCAGACCAGAAAGGCGTGGTCCCAGACATCAACCACATGCTGCTTGGCGATGGTCTTGACTTCGGAAAAATCCATCACCATGCCGTCGTCCGGACGTCCCGCCGCGTCGATGACGCCACCCCCAAGCGTGACTTCAAGCGCGTAGCGATGGCCGTGAAGGTGGCGACACTGGCTTTGATGATTCGGAATTCGGTGGCCCGCGTCGAATTCGAGGCGGCGGGTGATTTGCATGATCAGGATGGCCGGGTTTGTGGCAAAGTGGGCGCGAACGTCCGTGGACAGGCGTCGCGCGCATTATAGCCGCGCACTGGTGCCGTCTCGCCATCGCCGACTTTTTTGCCTGCCGGTCCTGGATCACACGTCTCCGTCTCTTTCAGCAAACCGGGTTTCCCATGTCTCGCACTGTGCTCAAAACTGAAGATCATTCTCGCGACAGCGCAGGGATGCGCTATGTGTATCCGGTCATTTCTCGTCGCGCGGGTGGCGTTTCCGTAGGCATCAATCTGAACCCGAACAATGCCTGCAACTGGCGCTGTGTGTATTGCCAGGTGCCCGACTTGAAACGCGGTGGCCCGCCCCCCATTGATCTGGCCCTGCTCGAGTGGGAATTGAACGAATTTCTGCGTGAGGCTGAAAAAGGGGATTTCATGGTGACCCGGGTTCCCTCAGGTGCCCGTCGACTGATGGATATTGCGTTTTCAGGCAATGGAGAGCCAACCAGCGCGCCCGAATTCGCCGAGGCTGTTGAGATTGCCGGACGTGTGCTGGGGTCGCACAATCTGGTCGGCTCGGTTCGCATGCGTTTGATTACAAACGGAAGTCTTCTGGACCGTAAAGCCGTGCAGGCAGGCATTGCGAGTTTGGGGCGGATGAACGGTGAGGTCTGGTTCAAGCTCGATGCAGGTACATCGGCCGATATGGCCCGTATCAACGGCACCCGCGTTCGCCCGGAAACCGTTTCGCGGCGCCTGAAATATTGTGCTTCGCTGGCATCAACCTGGGTGCAGACGTGCGTGTTCCAGATTGATGGCGAGCCGCCAGCCAGCCAGAGTATCGAAGACTATCTGGCGCTGCTGGCACCTTTGGCGCCTGTGCTTGCCGGAGTGCATCTCTACAGCCTTGCAAGGCCGTCCATGCAGATCGAGGCCCCCCGTTTGGGAAGGCTGGATGAAACGCAGATGGAACAGTTGGCGGACCGCGTCCGCCAACTCGGGCTGCTTGTCAGCGTCAGCCCATGATCGGGCAGGTTTAGCCCTTCTTGTTCTTGAGCGCGGCCTTGGCGTCCTTTTTCAGTTCCTTGAACATGCTTGATTTTGCAGAGCGCAGATATTCGATGACTTCGTAGTCCTCGCGCCTGATTTTTTGAATGTCGATTTGTTCAACGTGAACCAGACGCAACAGTTGCTGCACAGGCCGGGGCATATTGCGACCGCTTTCATAGCGCGAACCGCCGCTTTGGGTCACACCCAGTTTTGACCAGAATTGCTGCTGGTTCATGCCCAGTTTGCGGCGTAGTTCTCGTGCATTGATTGTGTCACCTGATTTCATCTGTTGTCTCCTTGGGTTGATCTTCTTCAGCGGCCGCGCCCGGCTGGGAAAGCGGTGCGCGTCTATTACTGAAGTACTATGACTTTCAGTCTAAGACAAATCCGTCTGCCATACAAGAAAAATTATAACGACATTAGTACGTAGGAATAGATGGTCGTATTGAACGTGCCCCGGCAGGGTAAACCCGGGGCACCGAGGACAATCGGGTAAAATCTCGTTTTTTTTGATAGGCGAACCACGGCAATGGCTTTGATTGTCCAAAAATATGGTGGTACATCAATGGGTTCCCCGGAGCGCATTCGAAATGTCGCCAAGCGTGTTGCGCGTTGGAAGGCCAAGGGACATCAGTTGATAGTGGTGGTATCCGCCATGAGCGGAGAGACCAATCGCCTGATCGCCCTGGCGAACGATGTTTCACCGCAGCCTGATCCGCGCGAACTTGATGTCATGATTTCCACCGGCGAGCAGGTCACGATCGCTCTTCTGGCGATGGCCATCAGGGATCTGGGCCTAAAGGCCAAGAGCTACACCGGCGGGCAGGTGAAGGTGCTCACCGACAGCACCTTCACCAAGGCGCGAATTCTGGAAATTGACGACGCCAATATCCGGCGTGATCTCAACCAGGATTCGGTGATCATCGTTGCCGGATTTCAGGGCATCGATGCGGCCGGCAATATCACGACGCTCGGCCGCGGCGGATCGGATACCTCGGCGGTGGCTATCGCGGCGGCGCTCAAGGCGGAAGAGTGCCAGATATACACCGATGTCGACGGCGTCTATACGACCGATCCACGCATCGTGCCGGAAGCGAGAAAACTGGAGCGCATCACTTTCGAGGAAATGCTGGAAATGGCCAGCCTGGGCTCAAAGGTTTTGCAGATCCGCTCGGTTGAATTCGCCGGCAAATACAAAGTCAAGTTGCGCGTGCTTTCCAGCTTCGAAGAAGAAGGCCAGGAAACCATGGGCACGCTTATTACTCTTGAGGACGAATCTACGATGGAACAACCGATCATCTCCGGCATTGCCTTTAACCGCGATGAGGCCAAACTTACCGTGCTGGGCGTGCCTGACCGGCCGGGAATTGCCTATCAGATCCTCGGACCGATCGCCGATGCCAATATCGATGTCGACATGATCATCCAGAACGTCGGCCACGACGGTTCGACTGATTTTTCGTTTACGGTCAATCGTGGCGATTTCGAGCGTACCCGGAAAATGCTGGAA
Organism: Sulfuritalea sp.; assembly: GCA_021738105.1. The sequence continues at coordinate 1,243 of JAIPCS010000197.1, read as the reverse complement.
GAGCAGATCAAGCCGAATGTCGGCGCGCGCGCCATTGAAGGCGACAACAAAATATGCAAGGTCTCTGCCGTCGGCGTCGGGATGCGCTCCCATCCGGGTGTCGCCAGCAAAATGTTTCGCACACTCGCCGAAGAAGGCATCAACATCCAGATGATTTCAACGTCGGAAATCAAGATTTCAGTCGTGGTAGACGAAAAGTATCTGGAGCTTGCCGTGAGGGTGCTGCACAAGGTATTCGAGCTGGATCAGGTCAGCTGATCCGAACCGATCGCCTGCCCGGCAAAACAGAAACCCCGGCCCATGTGTCGGGGTTTTTGTTTGAGCAATCAGTAGACGCCCAATGCCAATCCGGCGGCGAGTGCCGCGCCAAGCTCCCGGCAGCGGTGGAGATCCGCCGCAGCAATTGTTTTGGGAGCAAGAATGGCTTCCGGTGTTTGCGCCTGCGTGCAAACTATGAGCGCTTCGGCAATGAGTCGAAGGCGCCAACCGGTGGCGATACGGGCAATCTGTCGAACCGCGTTTTCGCCATCGCTGCCGGCGCAAACCAGCGTTGCATAAGGTCTGCCGCTTATTCGATCCAGTGCCGGGTAATAGCAGCGATCAAAAAAATCCTTCAATTGACCTGACATCGCCGCGAGATTCTCGGGTGTGGCAAAAACATAAGCGTCAGCATCAATCACGTCTTTGGGCAGGCACTCCGAAGCACGCAGCAGGCGCGTTGTAACGCCGGGCTCCGCAGCGGCACCTTCGACCAGTGCCTGCACCATCTGTTCGGTACCACCGGTCATCGAGTGGAACACGACGAGAAGAGTTTTCATATCGGATGCCCGGGTGAAGCCGGAATCAAAGCGGGCATCCTGCAATGGGTGTTCATTTGTACCGGCTCCATGAAAATCGGATTGCTTCGGTCGTTCTTCGGGTGGCGCCCGGACCGGAGACTCCGCAGCCACACCAAGACAATCCTCGCCAGGATTGTCGTCATTGCTCATCAAGCCACGGGCATCATTTTGGCACCGAAACCGGAACAACAGGCGGCCGAACAAATTGACAAGTCGACTGCCTGCCAGACATCCACCGCATGGCCGGCCACGTGATCGAGGCCGAAGAGCAGGGAGCTAAGATATTTCGGCGAGCGGCACCATGGCGGCAAGAGAGCGGTTCTGTGCGCTCGTTGCAAGTGCCAAGGAACAAGCGGCTTGTGCGGGCAATTGGGCTCACGTGAAAAGTCGGCGCTGGCGGGACG
>JAIPCS010000196.1 GCA_021738105.1 Sulfuritalea sp. | reverse complement strand
AACCGCAACTGCCGATCTATGCTTCGCTGGCGTTTCCCGATCGGGCGGTAGCTGCCGTGGCCTTGGCCCGAGTTACGCGTGACGAGCCGTGTTTCCTGGGTGTGGCGGAAAGCGAAGGCCTGCTGCCGGAGGTGAAACCCCTGGAGGCTCAGCGCAGACGCTACACCGAGGACGCGTTTCCCGATTGGAAAACCCTCAGATTGCACTGGGCGCACAGTCTTACCGAAGTCGCCGATGAAGTGAGAAATGGCGTTGCAGCGGTCGTGTTCAAGGATGAACAGGCGCTGATCTATTGCGACGTTCGCCCACTGTTGAGGGTGGCGGAACGGCGCGCGCAGTTCGACGTTCAATTCGATCAGGCGGTCGGTGCAAGCGGGCCGGAGATGCAATGAACGAACTGCTCGACGACGACGATCACAACCGGCGCCGCGCGCTCGAGCTTGAGTCTTTCATCGTCGAGGCGCCGGCCGGGGCGGGCAAGACCGAATTGCTCACCCAGCGCTACTTGCGCTTGCTGGCGACGGTCGATGAACCGGAAGAGATCATTGCCATTACTTTTACCAACAAGGCGGCTGGTGAAATGCGGCAGCGCATACAGGACAGCCTGATGCTGGCCGGACAAGGTTCGCTGCCTGCCGCCGCGCACAAACGCGTGACTGTTGAATTGGCATGCGCGGCATTGGCCCGATCCGCCGAACGGAACTGGAAAATTGAAACCCAGCCGGGGCGCCTGCGATTGACCACCATTGACGCATTGTGCGCGGGTCTGGCGCGGCAGATGCCACTACTGTCCCGCTTTGGCTCCCAGCCGACGGTCGCTGAGGACGCGAAGCGTCACTATGAGGAAGCGGCACGCAGGGCGCTTGACCATCTCGAAGCTCGTGGGGAAGGCGACCGCGAACATGCGGAGGCGGTCGCCAGTGCTCTGGCGTATCTCGATAATGACGTTGCCCGGCTGGCGCGACTGTTGGCCGAGATGCTGGCACGGCGCGAGCAGTGGCGGGCGATTGCCGAACTTGACGATCCCGAGTCCGCCATTGGCGAGTCGTTGCGGGAAATGGTGAGTGAAGAACTGCTGCGGATCGCCGGCATACTGGATGATTTCTGGCAAGCGCCGTGGATGCCGCTGGCGCGATTTGCCGCAGCAAATCTCGGTACCGGGTGTTTGGCAGAGTGGTCGCAGCCACTGATTCCCGTACCGGAGCACCTTGCTGATTGGCGCGCACTGGCTGACCTGTTGCTGACGCAGAAGGATGAGCCGAGAAAGACGGTCACGGTGAAGAACGGCTTTCCCGCAGGCAAAGAATTCAAGGCTCAAAAAGATCGCATGCTCGATGGATTGAGTGGATTGGATGACGCCGCGATCAATGCCCTGCGTCGTCTGCGCGAACTGCCCGCACCTGATCACAACAACGACATCGTGGTACGCGCGCTGGCCCGTTTGATGAAACTCGCGGCAGCTGAGCTGTGGCTGGTTTTCCGCGAATCCGGGGAAGTCGATTTCGGCGAGCTCTCTGCACGCGCGATTGCGGCGCTTGGAGACGAGCTTGACCCTTCGGAACTTGGTCTTCGTCTCGACTATCGCATCCGCCATCTGTTGGTGGATGAGTTTCAGGACACCAGCCCGACTCAGGTTGAACTGCTCGAACGTCTGACTGCCGGCTGGCAGCCGGATGACGGCCGCACACTGTTTGCGGTGGGGGATCCGATGCAGTCGATTTACCGCTTTCGCAAAGCGGATGTGGGGCTCTTTCTGCGTATTGCGAATAACGGTATTGGTGCCTTGCATCTGACCTCGTTGCGTCTGTCTCGCAACAATCGCTCCTGTCCCGAAGTGGTGGACTGGATCAATGCCTGCTTCCCGGCGGTATTTCCGGCGGCGGATGACCCGCTGCGTGGAGAAATTCGCTATCGAAAATTTGTCGCCACGCGGGAGTCGCTGCCAAGTGCGGGAGTTTCGATGCATCCGGTGCCGGCGGTCAGAGGAGAGCGTGCAGCTGCGTTCCATGCCGAGGCTCAGCGCATCATTCAACTGATCGAGGCCGAATGGAAAGAGGATTCGACGCGTCAGGTCGCCGTGCTGGTTCGTGCGCGGGATCATCTGACTGCTTTGGTGGCGGCCATCCGCAGACATGGCACCGGCTGGCGCTTTTCGGCGGTGGAAATCGAGCCGTTGGCCGGCCGTCAGGCAGTGCAGGATCTGATCTCCCTGACGCGCGCCCTGCATCATCGGGGTGACCGGGTGCATTGGCTGGCGGTCCTGCGCGCGCCCTGGTGCGGACTGTGTCTGGCGGATCTGCATGGACTGGCGGGCGATGACCATCAAGCCACTGTCTGGTCCTTGATGAATGACCAAAAACGTGTTGCCAGTCTGTCGCTCGATGCCCAATTTCGTTTGGCTCATGTACGGGAGGTGCTTGCCGAGGCGCTGGCCGGCCAGGGTCGGCAACGTCGGCGGCGCTGGGTCGAGGACACCTGGCGAAAACTGGGCGGTCCCGCGTGTTTGACCCAACTGAACGGGTCGGCAGACAACAACGGATTGGGTGATGTCCAGGCGTTCTTCAGTCGCCTGGATGCACTGGATGCGGCGGGGCGTTTTGCGCTCGATCGCCTGGAAGAGGACATGAGCCGTCTGTATGCCGCGCCGGACGCACAGGCCGATGGCCGACTGCAACTGATGACCATTCACAAGGCCAAAGGTCTGGAGTTTGATACCGTGATTCTGCCCGGCCTGCATCGCGAGCCGGCCGGGCGCGATACCCCGCTGCTGGCCTGGGACAGTTTTCCTCTGGCGTCGGGCGAACGTCTGGTCGCGGCGCCGGTGAATCAGCGGCGTGCCCGGAGCTCGGGAGAACCGACGGTTTACGACTTTCTCCAGCGCATGGAGCGCGAACGCAGTCGCAATGAAGAGGCCCGGGTGCTCTACGTGGCTGCCACGCGCGCCATCCGGCGCCTGCATCTGGTGGCCGTTGCCGACAATGATGATGAGGGTCAGCTGCTGACGCCCCGCGCGGGCTCGCCCCTGGCGCGATTATGGCCAGAGGTTGAAGCCAGCTTCCAGAAAAGGCTTGCCGAGACTGGAACCGACCAACAGAGTGTGGCTGAACACGACCTGGCGGAGTTTGTGCCGCAACTGCTGCGGCTCAGAACGCCAGGCATGCCGGCGGTCTGGAGGGCGCCGGAAGGTTGGACGGAGCCGGCCGTCGGTCGTGAGGAGACTGTGGACCCGTTGGCGGCTGCGGTCGGTGTTGCGACGCATGCGGTTCTGGAACTGATCGCGGCCGATCCGGAGTCGTGGACAACGGCGAGGGTCATCGAAAGTCAGTCTGGCTTTGAACGCTGGCTCGCCAGTCGCGGCTGGTCGTCAAGCGATTCGCGTGCCGGTGCAGCCCGGGTAGCGCGCATGCTCGCTGTCACGCTGGAAAGTGCGGATGGTCGCTGGATACTGCGTCGACGCGACGATGCCGCTGCGGAACTGGCGCTGACAAAACTCGGCGCTGGTGGTACGGCACGTGTTGGCGTAGTGGATCGCTGCTTTGTTGAAGCAGGGGTGCGCTGGATTGTGGATTACAAAACCGCGGATCTTGGTGAACAGGCCGATGCCGGTACGTTGACGGAACACGCAAAACGCTTCCGGTCACAACTTGAATCGTATGCTGCGCTGTTTGCTGCCGAAGAATTGCCGCAGCGATTGGCCGTGTTTTATGTTGCCCATGGCTTCCTGGCAAGTCTGGAATACAATCAAACCTTCGACAGGGATATATAGTTTCAACCGCTGAACCTGACGCCGGTACTCAAGACGCGGGTTGGCGCTGAAACTTGGTTTGAGGGGAGTGACATGTCCGACACCAAATACCGCCTCGTGACGCGCAGTGATTTTGACGGCTTGGCCTGCGCTGTGTTGCTCAACGAGCTCGATATGATCGACGAAATCAAGTTTGTCCATCCGAAAGACATGCAGGATGGCAAAGTCGAAATTTCCGAACGCGACATCACCACCAATCTGCCTTTCGTTCCGGGCGTGCATCTGGCGTTCGATCATCACCTTTCGGAAACATTTCGCAACCCGGGAGAGCGACCCAATCACATCATCTATCCCGATGCTCCTTCGGCGGCGCGAGTCGTGTTCGAACACTTCGGCGGCAAGAATCGTTTTCCGAATTCGTTTGTCGAAATGATGATTGCTGTCGACAAGAGCGATTCGGCCAACTTCACACGGCAGGAAATTCTTGATCCTAAGGATTGGGTGCTGCTCAACTATCTGATGGATTCAAGAACCGGTCTGGGTCGCTTTCGCGAGTTTCGTGTCAGCAATTACCAGTTGATGATGGATCTGATAGCCTATAGCCGCGATCACGGCATTGACGACATTCTGGCGCTTCCGGATGTCAAAGAGCGCGTCGATCTGTATTTCGAACATGCGGAAAAGGCCAAGGAGCAGATCAAGCGCTGTACCACGGCATATAAGAATCTTGCGGTACTTGATTTGCGAAATGAAGAAACGATCTTTGCCGTCAATCGATTCATGATCTATGCGCTGTTTCCCGAGATCAATATTTCGATTCATATCCTGTGGGGCGTGCAAAAGCAGAATACGGTTTTCGCTACCGGCAAATCGATCATCAATCGAACCTCGAATACCAACATCGGCGAGCTCATGTTGTTTTACGGTGGTGGCGGACACGAGAACGCAGGTACCTGCCAGATTGCCAACGACCGCGCGGAAGTCGTTCTCAAGGAATTGATCGCCAATATCAACGACGATGGTTGAACGTCTTGGAGAAATACCGGCACCGAAGCAACACGCTGTCAGCGGAAAAAGTGAAACCGGATTGTCGTGGAAGCGGACCAGGCGGCTGCCGGTGCGCTTTACTCCGCCAGAGGCAGTTCTATCCAGAAAGTACTGCCTAAGCCCTCGGTCGAATCAAAACCGATGCGTCCGCGCATTTTTTCCGTCAGCTGTTTCGCAATGGCAAGTCCAAGGCCTGCACCTCTGATGCTCCCGGTTTCCTCACCGAGACGCGCAAACGGCACGAACAGTTCATTTTTTCTTTTCACGGCGATGCCTCTGCCCGTATCGGTGACGCCGATGCGCAAGTAAGCGGGACGGGCTTTTTCACAGAACACCGTAACTGTTCCACCTTTGTGGTTGAACTTTACGGCGTTTGACAACAGATTGAGAATCACTTGTTTCAGTAATGCATGGTCAGCCCATATCGCGGCTTCACCCAAGGATCCGGTGGCGTTGAGAAGCGAAATTTCCTTGCGTTGCGCCTCGAGTTCAAAGATGGCCATGCAGGGAAGCAGAATTTCATTCACGCTGATGGGGTTTACTTCCACGCGTAGTTCTCCGGCCTCAATTCGGCTCATGTCGAGTACTTGTGTCAACAGTCCCAGTAAATGGCGTCCCGCAACGGATACATGATCAATGCTGTCCAACTGCTCCTTGTCCAGCGGGTTTGTCTTGCCCGCACGGAGTTTCTCCGCAAGGCTCAGTATGGTCGTGAGCGGTTCTCGGAATTCATTGCTGACCGACGTGAGAAACACGGATTTCGCCCGGCTTGACTGCTCAGCAGCCAGTTGCGCGGAGCGAAGATGCGACTTGACGCGTGCGCGATCGCGCGCGACCGAGACACCTGCAAGAACCACCAGTCCGGCCGAGCCCAGCATGGACGTCAGCATCAGCGCCGATGTTGCTGAATCTGGAATAAAGCTGGCTGGAAGCCAGTGAGCTGCCGTTGCCCGGTACAGGAAGACCAGCGCCACAGCCAGTGTGGATCCCATAAGCATCAGCATGGCGACATCGCCAAATGTGCTAAGCAGGGCCAGATTGGCCAACATGACCGGCAGTGCAACTGAATGGATGCCCCCGCTGAAAAAGGCCCAGATCGCGATAATCAGGATTCCCGCGCTGTTTGTGCTTACCAGGCCAAGACTGATATCCCCTGTGATGCGAATCATCACTGCACCAATGATC
>JAIPCS010000195.1 GCA_021738105.1 Sulfuritalea sp. | reverse complement strand
GCACACGGTGTCGAAGGCAGCCTGATCTACGCGCTGTCCGCGCCCCTGCGCGATTGCATTGAGGGCACCGGCAGTGCCACCTTGCATCTCGACCTCGCCCCGGAACGCGAGTTGCAGCGCCTGAGCGAAGATCTCGCCCGACCACGCGGCCGTGATTCACTCGCCAGCCATTTGCGGCGCCGCGCCGGCATCAACGGCGTCAAAGCGGCGCTGCTGCACGAATACGCTGACACAAGCGATCTCGCCACACCGGGTCTCCTTGCGACACGCATCAAGTCGCTGCCCTTACGCTTGCTGTCCCCACGCCCGCTCGACGAAGCCATCAGCAGCGCCGGCGGCGTCGACTTCACCGCACTGGATGGGCAACTGATGCTGAAATCGTTGCCGGGCATCTTCTGCGCCGGAGAAATGCTGGACTGGGAGGCGCCGACCGGTGGCTACCTGCTTACGGCCTGCTTTGCCAGCGGTCGTGCTGCGGGTCAGGGCGTGCTGCGCTGGATCGGCAGAGCGAAGCTCACTGGCGGACTAGAATAGAGCGCCTTTCGGCAACTTCGAATCATCCGTTCCACATGCTCCGCCTTATTGCCCTGCTTGCTCTTCTCATCGTTTCGACTTCATCAGCCGGCGCCCCGCCACGACCGCCGGAGGGTAGCGAGCTGCAGCTGTTTGTCGAGAACGACATACTGTCGCGTACCGACCGCTATTACACCAGCGGCATCAAGCTCGGCGGTGGCGCGCCCTTCGACCTGCTGCAGTTACCGGCCACAGAGCTGCTCAAGCAACTGGCGCCGGAAGGCGGCAGCAATATTCATCTCGGTCTTTTCGTCGGCCAGAACCTCTACACCCCGAAGTCGATCAAGATCAGCGCGCCGCAACCGCTTGACCGTCCCTGGGCGGCCTGGCTGTATCTTGGCGGGGTGGCGCAGCGAGCGAAAGCGCATCGTCTCGACACCGTGGAGCTGTATGTCGGCATTGTCGGACCGTCCGCTTTGGGCCGGGAAGTCCAGTCCGGTTGGCACAAGCTTATCGGATCTCCGCAACCCATGGGCTGGCACCACCAGATTCCCAACGAACCCGCGTTCCTGGTGTCCTATCTGGCCAAAAGCAAACACGCTCTCGGCAGTCCGTCAGGTCTTGATCTGGAGGTAATTCCGCACGGCGGGGTGACGCTCGGTACGGTGATGACGCTGGCCCGCGCCGGCGGCCTTCTGCGCCTCGGCCGCCATATGACGGGTTTTGGTCCGGACACCATCGAGCCCGGCGGTGCGATGCTGCAGAACATGCGCCGCGACATCGAGCCGGGGCGCTCGCACGATCTTGAATGGTATGTTTTCGCCGGCCTCGATCACCGACTTGTCGCCCACAACATCTTTCTCGACGGTACCGTATTTCGCGACAGCCCGAGCGTAAGACATCGGCCACATGTGTACGATCTCACGCTCGGTTTCAGCCTGCGTATCGACCCGGTGCGCCTATCGGTAACACGTGTACGACGCAGCGAAGAGTTTTTTACTGGCGGAAACGCCGGCGGTCAGCAGACTTTCGATTCCATCAATCTCGGGATCGAATTCTAGAACCAGCGAATCGACCGGAGCATCCTTTTGTTGCGATGATCCCGTCAATCCGCAACCCGGCCTGAGGTGCGCTGTTACCCTCAGGCTTTTTCCGGCGGCTTCTTCATTGCACACGTGCTGAAGCCGAACATCGCGTACGGAGGGCACCAGCCGATCGCACCGGTAGCCAAAGGCAGGACACCAATCCACGCCCATACCGGGCCACCCGCAGCAGCCCAGCCAACCAGTCCGAGTCCGACAACAATGCGCAGGATGCGGTCGATGCCGCCAATGTTGAGTTTCATGGTGTACTCCTTGAGAGTTGGGTAACAGGCAGGCATTACACCACCAATGCCGGCGCCTGACTGTAACCTAAGTCACAGAGGCGATCTGGCGCAAACCCGTGGGATCCAGCACCTCCACCTGCTCGCGACCGAGCTTTACCAGTCCCTGCTCGGCAAAGCCCTTCAGCAACCGGCTGATCATCTCGCGCACACTGCCCAATTCGTCCGCCAGTTGCTGGTGCGTGGTATGTACCAGGCGCCCCTTGCCCAGCAGCAATGCGGCAAGTCGCTGGTCCAGCTTGCGAAACGCGACCTCTTCGACCAGTTGCATCAACTCGGCCATGCGTTCCGAGAACACGGCAAAAACAAAATCGCGAAATTCCAGCTCGGCCAGCATCTCGTCAAACAATTCCCGTGGCAGCAGGGCCAGCTTGGTCGCTCCCTCGCTGACCCCGCGCGCGTTGTAGTCGGCGTGACCGAGCAGGCAGCTCGACGTGATGATGCAGCTCTCGCCCGCGACGACACGATACAACGGCAACTCACGACCATTGACGCTGAGTTTGGAGACCCGGATCGCGCCCTCGAGAACGAATGGAAACCCGCTGCAGGGCTGGCGTTCATCAAATACGGTGACACCGGAAGGAATCGACTGAACTTTCAGGGTATCGTTGATTCGTTGCAGCAGTTTGGCAGGCAACCGGGTCAGGACAGGGTATAGCCCGACCAACTCGTCGACATTCATGGCGGATCGACTTCAGTCACGACGCCCAGAGTCGCCAGCACCGGTGCATGATCGGAAGGCCTTTCAAGTTTTCGTGGCGCTTTATCCACAACGCAGGATTCGCACACCTCGGCAAGCGACCTGGACAACAGGATGTGGTCAATGCGCAGGCCATGGTTGCGGCGAAATCCCATCTGGCGATAATCCCACCAGGAAAATATCCGCTCAGGCTGGTCAAAGAGACGAAACGCATCGGCCAGCCCGAGATCGAGAAACCGCCCGAATGCGTTTCGCTCTGCCTCACTGCAGAGTATCTGGTCCTTCCAGGCGACAGGATCATGCACATCCCTGTCATCAGGTGCAATGTTGTAATCACCCAGCAAGGATAAGCGCGGCCAGCGCTGCAGTTCATCTCGCAGGTACCCTGTCAAAGCCTCCAGCCAGCGCAGTTTGTACTCGTATTTGTCGGACCCCACGGCCTGGCCGTTGGGCATATAGGCGCAGACGATCCTCACCCCATTGATGGTCGCCGCCAGCACCCGCTTTTGCTCGTCGGCAAACCCGGGGATGTCGAAGCGGATATCTTCCAACCGATCCCGAGCCAGAATGGCAACGCCGTTATACGTCTTTTGCCCATTGTGGGCGGCGCTGTAGCCGGCAGCCTCGAGTTCGGCATAGGGAAATACCCTGTCCTCCATCTTGGTTTCCTGCAGACAGAGCACGTCCGCCTGCGTTTCCGCCAGCCAGTCGAGCACATGCGGTAGACGTACCTTGAGTGAATTCACGTTCCAGCTGGCAATTTTCATGTCCGGATGATACCCGAGCGAAGCGCCGTCTATAATGAAGGGAGTAATACAGCCCAGCCAGAAACGCGGAGGTAAATCATGTTCGATTCGCCGATTGACCATTGCCCCGTCTGCAAGCAAATGGTGGTATTGGACCAGACCCGTGTCGAATGCCAGCGAGAGCACCATTGCAGTGACAACACCGTGTGTCCGCTGGAATCCAGCTTCACGAGTATTGACATTAGCGTCGCTCTGTCCAATAAAAAGGTCTATGACGGCATCCACTGAGCGTCGCAATTTTTGGCGCGCCGTGTTTCATTCACCGGTGCGCTTGACCACTCATGACGGTGAGACCTTTGCTCAACTTCTGGATATTTCCCTGAAGGGGGCGCTACTGGAAACCGGTGAAGACTGGCCCGGCAGGGCCGGCGAGGAGTGTCGCTTGTCGCTTGAGCTCGCGCCGGATGTGACCATTGCCATGTGGACCAAGGTCATGCATGTCGAAGGCCCCCACATCGGCCTGCGTTGTGAAAGCATTGATCTGGACAGTATCACTCACTTGCGCCGCCTGGTGGAACTCAACAGTGGCGACCCGGCAATACTGGATCGGGAGTTGTCCGGTCTGGTTCGCGAAGTCTGAACGCACCGGACCAAAAAGTCGGCTCTCGCAATACGGCGGTTTATCCGGCTACGGCCATGCCGTTATGCCGTAAAAAGGCATCCGGCTGAGGCTCTCGACCGCGAAAAGCCCTGAAAGAATCCAGCGCCGGGCGCGAGCCGCCCACTGACAGAATTTCCTTCCAGAAACGCTCGCCGGTTGCGGCGTCCAGGGTGCTGCCGCTTGACTTGGCCGCCTCCTCGAAGGCTTCGTAGGCATCGGCGGAAAGTACCTCGGCCCATTTATAGCTGTAGTATCCGGCCGCGTAACCGCCGCCGAATATGTGGGAAAAACTGTTCGGAAAACGATTCCACTCCGGCGGCACCAGCACCGCCACTTCGCGGCGAACATCGGCCAGCAAATCCATGAAGCTGCTGCCTGCGCCGGGAACGAATTCGCTGTGCAGCAACAGGTCGAACAGACCGAATTCGATCTGACGCAATGTCTGCAAGCCGCTTTGGAAGTTCTTCGCCGCAATCATCTTGTCGTAGAGGGCGCGCGGCAACGGCTCGCCGGTTTCGGCATGGGCGGTCATGCCGCTGAGCACGTCCCATTCCCAGCAGAAATTTTCCATGAACTGACTTGGCAATTCCACCGCATCCCATTCGACACCATGAATACCCGACACCGGCAGTTCATCTACCTGCGTCAGTAGATGGTGCAGCCCATGGCCGCACTCATGAAACAGGGTAATCACATCGTCGTGACTGAAGGTTGCGTCCTTGTCACCGACAGGCGCAGAAAAATTGCAGTTGAGATAGGCCACCGGAGTCTGGACATCGCCGGCCACACGTCGCCGGGTAATCGCCTCATCCATCCAGGCCCCTCCGCGCTTGGTTTCGCGTGCATGCAAGTCAAGATAGAACTGGCCGATGAGCTTGCCCTGACGTTCGATGCGGAAGAAGCGCACGGCGGGATGCCAGACCGGTGCGGAATCCGGGGCGAGCTTTACATCAAACAGTGCCTCAATGACGCGAAACAATCCTGTCAGCACCCTCGACTGAGGAAGGTACTGTTTTACTTCATCGTCGGAGAAACTGTAGCGTTGCTGCTTGAGCTTCTCCGAGGCCCACGCAAGATCCCAGCTTTCCAGTTGGTTCATGCCAAGTTCGGAAGCAGCGAACTCGAGTAGCTCGGCAATATCCTTTTCCGCAAATGGACGCGCCTTGGCAGCCATGTCGCGCTGAAAGGTGGCAACCTGCGCTGGCGTTTCTGCCATCTTGGTCGCCAGCGATACTTCAGCGAAGTTCGCATACCCCAGCATTTCTGCTTCTTCATTGCGCAAGGCGAGCAGGCGATCAATCAGCGGGCCGTTGTTCAATTCGTCGGGGCCAAACTCCGACGCTCGTGTGGCAGAAGCGCGGTACATGCGAGCACGCAGGTCGCGATTGTCACAGTACTGCAGTACCGGAATATAGGACGGCGCATGAAGGGTGAATTTCCATCCATCCTTTCCATCGTTGACGGCAGCCGCTTTCGCTGCGGCTTTGGCGTCTTCGGGCAGCCCGGCAAGTCCGGCTTCATCCACTATCCATTCACTGTAGGCATTGGTGGCATCCAGCACATTCTCGGAAAATTTTGCGCCCAGTGCGGAAAGCTCTTCCTGGATTTCCTTGAATCGCGGTTTTAGATTTTCGGCAAGGCCCGCACCGGACAAGCGGAAATCGCGCAACTCGTTCTCGATAATGCGTTGTCGGGCCGATGACAGATTCGAAAATTCGGCTCCTGCGGCCAAGGCCTGATATTTTGCAAACAACGCGAGGTTCTGTCCCATGTCGGCGTAGAAGCTCGATATCTCAGGCAGCATCTCGTTATAGGCCTCACGCCAGGGCGGCACGTCGTTAACCGAATGCAGATGGCCGACAATGCCCCAGGCCCGTGACAGCCGCTCCCCCTCATCAAGCATGGGCTGCACGAAGTCATCCCAGGTCGCCGCAGTAGTCGGAGCAATCAGGCGATCAATCAAGCTGCGGTTGTC